>CAVBMG010000022.1:0-40235 GCA_963596435.1 Agathobacter sp. | reverse complement strand
AGAGCAGCTGATTTGTAATCAGCAGGTTATCGGTTCGAGTCCGATCATCGGCTTTACCTTTTAAAGGTATGACTCAAGAGGTATGCGGACCTTTAGCTCAGTTGGTTAGAGCAACCGGCTCATAACCGGTCGGTCCTGGGTTCGAGTCCCCGAAGGTCCAGTTGTTTCAATTATTTGTTTATATGGCCTAGTGGCTCAGTTGGTTAGAGCGCCGCCCTGTCACGGCGGAGGTCACGGGTTCGAGTCCCGTCTGGGTCGTTTATAGTGAAGTTATTGTATATATTGCAGTTTCCCAGAATTGTTGTTTTAACATTCACTATGAACTTTATATGGGATCTTAGCTCAGCTGGGAGAGCATCTGCCTTACAAGCAGAGGGTCACAGGTTCGAGCCCTGTAGGTCCCATTTACTACATAAGTAGTAATTTAGATTAATATGCCGGCGTGGCGGAACTGGCAGACGCCCGGGACTTAAAATCCCGTGGGTAGCGATACCCGTACCGGTTCGATTCCGGTCGCCGGCATTGTTAATCACCTTAATTTCATATGTGCGTTTAGCTCAGCTGGATAGAGCGTTTGGCTACGGACCAAAAGGTCGGGGGTTCGAATCCTCTAACGCACGTGATTAGAATATCGGAAATCCTTTGAAAAAGCAGGGATTTCCGATTTTTTTACTCATATCTGATTGTTACACTCTGTTACACTAAAGTATAGATCATGCTAATCCCAATTTCCGTGCATGTCCTTTGCAAACATCTGGGAATAAGGTACTATGTGGATATAGTTTATTTTGTACGAAATTAAACGAAAATTTATACGTGCATTATTCACAAATAATATATGTATTTATCGTCAATATTTCCCATTGAAAATAAGTTGCACAATTGCTAATATAAAAACATACAAAGTAGTTAGCAGATTGGAAAGAAAACATAAGGTTTGATTCTAAGTTAATGTTAGTTGTATATTGACCGCAGAAAGTGGAACTGAGCGGTTTTACTTATGTAAATTTTTGGAATCGTTTCCAATGATTGAAAATGCACGAAATTAGATTGCTTTCTATATGTTAATTATGTGCATTTTGGAAGAAAATTTAGATAAGTAAATGAACATGTTTATTAATATTCTACATGGGTGGAATTTTAATAATAGAAGAAACTTATATAATTAAGGAGAGGAAAAAAATGAAAAAGCGTGTTTTATCATTAGTTATGTCAACAGCAATGGTTGCATCTGTATTAACAGCATGCGGAAGCTCATCAGAAGCTCCTGCAACAGATAATAATGCAGCAGCAACAGAGACTAAGACAGAGGCAGCCGCAGCAACAACAGAAGCAGCTGCAGCAGAGGAAGTTACTGATTACGGTACAGGTGAAATCAAGGTTTGGGTTGCTGAGAATGTTCAGACATTTACTCAGGATCAGATTAAGGCATTCCAGGATGCAAATCCTCAGTATGCTGGTTACACAGTAACAGTTGAGCCAGTTGGTGAAGGTGATGCAGCAAGCAACATGATCACAGACGTTGAAGGTGGTGCAGATATCTACGGATTCGCTCAGGACCAGTTAGCTCGTCTTGTTTCCGCAGGTGCATTAATGCCTATCACAGGTGATTATGCTACAGCAGTTACAACAAACAATGACTCAGGTGCAGCAGCAGCAGCTACAATGTCTGATACTGTATTTGCATTCCCTGTAACATCTGATAATGGATATTTCTTATATTATGATAAGAGTGTTGTTACAGATCCTACATCTTTGGATGCTATCGTAGCTGATTGTGAAGCAGCAGGTAAGAGCTTCTACATGGAAATCAACTCCGGTTGGTATCAGACAGCATTCTTCTTTGGTACAGGCTGTACATTAACATATGATACAGATGATGCTGGTAACTTTACAGTTTGCAATACAGATTATGCTTCTGACAATGGTGTTACAGCTCTTAAAGCTATGGTAAACCTTCATAAGTCTTCTGCATTCGTAAATGGTTCTTCAGCAAGCAGCGCATCTAACATTGGTGCTATCGTAGATGGTACATGGGATGCAGGCGCACTCAAGGATTTACTTGGTGACAACTATGCATGTGCTAAGCTTCCTTCCTTCACAGTTGATGGTAAGGATTATCAGTTCAGCGGTTTCGGCGGATTTAAGTTATTAGGTGTTAAGCCTCAGACAGATGCTAACAAGATGGCAGTTTGCCTTGCAATCGCTAACTACCTTGCAGGTGAAGAATGCCAGATCGCTCGTTACAATGCAGTAGCTTGGGGTCCTTCTAACTTAGTAGCACAGCAGGATAGCAGCGTTCAGTCTGATGAAGCTCTTTCAGCATTAGCAGAGCAGTTAGCATACACAATTCCTCAGGGACAGTATCCTAACGATTACTGGACACTTGCAACATCTCTTGGTGATTCTATTATCGCTGGTGATTATGACAATGCTTCTGATGATGATCTGATGAAGGCTCTTGAATCCTTCCAGTCTTCTTGCGAATCTTACGCACAGTAAGTAATAGTAATTAGATTACTATAGTGAATAAACAGGATTGGACAGGGAGAGACAATCTCCCTGTCTGGTCTTATAAAAAATTATCTTGCTTTTGTAGGTGAAACATTCTGCATGGATTGCCTGCAATGATAGACACAATCTGGAGGGAATATGAAAGAAGAAAAAAACTCTGGTAAGGGCAATGTATTTAAAAATGCAGGAAGTGCAATTGGTAGATTTTTTCAATGGATTGGTGCCGATTTAAAAGAAATCGGTGTTACCTTTGCAAAAGGTGATTGGAAGACACGAATTTCATATCTAATTATGGGATTTGGACAGTTGATGCGCAAGCAGTTTGCTCGTGGTATCGCTTTTTTGGCTATAGAAGTAGCGTTTATTTTGTATATTGTGAATTTTGGTTCCAAGTATCTGGCTGATTTAGCTACATTAGGTACTCATGGCAGAGGATTTAATCCAGATGGAACAGTTTCCTATGGTGATAACAGTTTCCTTATTCTGTTATACAGTGTTTTGAGTATTATCATTATACTTGCATTTATTCTTGTATGGAGAATGAATGTCAGAGATAATCGTAAATGTCAGCTTATTCTGGAATCAGGTAAATCCCTTCCAACAAACAGACAGGATTTACATTCATTACTGGATCAGAATTTTGATAAGACTCTTTTGGCATTACCTTGCCTGGGAATCTTTATTTTCACAGTCGTACCTATTATATTCATGATTTGTGTTGCATTTACCAATTATGATTATAACCATCAGCCACCTTCACAGTTATTTACCTGGGTAGGCTGGACGAACTTTAAGAATTTGTTCTCCTTTGGAACAAATGGATTTGGTTCTACATTTGGTACAGTATTAGGCTGGACATTAATTTGGGCATTCTTCGCAACTTTCCTGAACTATTTCCTGGGAATGGCAGTTGCAATTTTAATAAATAAGAAAGGCATTAAGTTCAAGAAACTCTGGAGAACAATCCTTGTTATGACAATCGCTGTTCCTCAGTTTGTTTCCTTATTGTATGTCGGCAAGATGTTTGCGGCAGATGGACTTGTTAATGCATATTTGATGAAATGGGGTCTGATCAGTCAGGCAATTCCATTCTGGACAAACGGAACTTATGCAAAGGTTCTGATTATTCTGATTAACTTATGGATTGGTATTCCATATATGATGTTGATCGCAACAGGACTTTTGATGAATATTCCTGCAGACTTGTATGAAAGCGCACGTATTGATGGTGCTAATCCGATTCAGATGTTTACAAAGATTACACTTCCATATATGTTATTCGTAACAGGACCATTCCTGTTGACACAGTTTACAGGTAATCTGAATAACTTCAACGTTATCTTCCTGTTGACACAGGGACAGCCACAGTCCATGAAGCTGACTGGTGGTGCTGGTTATACAGATCTTTTGGTAACATGGTTGTATAAGATGACAGTACAGGATACAGATTATAAGATGGCGGCAGTTATTGGTATTATGGTATTCCTGGTAACAGCGGTTATTTCACTGATAGTATACAATATCTTACCTTCAGTTAAGGATGAGGAGGGATTCCAATAATGGCACAGTCAAAGAAAATTCACAAACAACATAAGAAATTGGGAAATGCAATTGCTTATCTTGTATTAATTATTATCAGTATCATTTGGCTTTTCCCATTTGTATGCTTATTCTTACAGAGCTTCCGCTCCTATATTACGGAGTTCGGTGGTATGGTTAATTATCTGGTACCTAAGGAATTCTCTTTAGATTCCTACAAGTTCCTGTTTAGTAAGGATTGTCAGTTCTTCAAATGGTATGGCAATACATTGAAGATTGCAGTTGCAGTTACAATCTGTAACACAATCGTAATTATCTGTGTAAGTTATGCATTATCCAGACTCCGTTTCAAAGGTCGTAAGGCACTGATGAATTTCTGGTTGGTACTGGGTATGTTCCCTGGATTCCTTACTATGATTTGTTTGTACTTCCTGTTAAAGCAGTTTGGTCTGACACAGGCGGGTGCAATTCCTGGATTGATCCTGATCTCTGTAGCAGGTTCCGGTATGGGATATTATGTATGTAAAGGTTACTTTGATACAATTCCCAAATCTCTGGATGAAGCTGCATTGATGGATGGTGCTACAAGAGCACAGATCCTTGTACAGATGATTATTCCATTATCTAAGCCTATTATTATTTATACTGCTTTGCTTGCATTCATGGCTCCATGGTGTGATTACGTATTTGCTTCTTACGTTGCATTAGGTAACAGTGATAGCTATAACGTAGCCGTAGCAATGCAGAGATGGGTTTGGACAAATGATTATCAGGGATACTTTACCAGATTCTGTGCTGGTGGTATTCTGGTAGCAGTTCCTGTTACAATTCTCTTCATGTGCTTACAGAAGTACTATGTAGAAGGTGTAACTGGTGGTGCTGTTAAGGGCTAATATGTAAGCTTTGGTGCTTTTATGAAATCGGTAGTCATTATGACTACCGATTTTTTGCGCGAATAAGCAGAGCCATGTACATTGGGGCATAGTGCATGCTTGCATGCAAAAATGCACCAATGAATATGGCGAGCAACGCGACCGAGTGGAGAATCCACGAGGTGCTGCTTATTCGCAGGTAGGCAGAGCCATGTACATTGGGGCATAGTGCATGCAGATAGCTCCAATGAATAATAGAAAGAGGGCGATAGAATGAAGAATAAGAAATACATGTTATGTATGCTGGGAATGGTAATGGCGATGGTGTGTATGTCTGGTTGTGGGAAAGCAGCTAATAATATGCAGGAATCTTATGAAGAGAGTGGAAGTACACAGGAAAGTGAACAAAACAGTATAGAGGGAAGCGTACAGGAAGACAGTCAGAATGCAGCTGCAAGCGAGGACATAAATGCAGTTGGTGGCTGGATTGGGGATGAATATCCATATGAGCAGGAATTACAGATTGTAGATGATAACTATCGCAATTATTACGAAATATTTGTTTATTCCTTTTATGACTCTGATGGAAACGGCATTGGAGATCTGAATGGAGTGACACAGAAGCTGGATTATATTCAGGATATGGGATTTAATGGTATCTGGTTAATGCCGGTATTTCAGTCTACAACATATCACAAATATGATGTGACAGATTATATGCAGATTGATTCAGAATACGGAAGCACAGAGGATATGCAGAATTTAATTGAGGAATGTCATAAGCGTGGGATTCACATTATTCTGGACTTTGTTATGAATCATACTTCATCACAGCATCCCTGGTTCACACAGGCGTGTGAATATCTGGAACAGCTGCCGCAGGGGGCAGAGCCGGATGAGAAAGAATGCCCCTATGTAGGGTATTATCATTTTGCAAATGAACAGAAGCAGGACTATTATCAGGTCAAGAGTACAGACTGGTACTATGAAGGTGTATTCTGGTCAGAAATGCCGGATCTGAATCTGGAAAATGAACAATTACGTACAGAATTAGAGCAGATTGCATCTTACTGGCTTGGAATGGGCATTGATGGGTTCAGAATGGATGCAGCAATGCATTTTGAAGAGAATGATACAACAACCAATACAGAGATACTGAACTGGCTCTATGAGTATTGTCTGAGTCAGAACCCGGATTTCTATATGGTATCTGAAGTATGGGCAAATGAAGCTACCATTGCAGATTATTATGCAAGCGGCACTCCAAGTATGTTTAACTTTGATCTAGCAGATAAGGAAGGTAAGCTGATCAAGGCAGCAAGAGGAACATATAAGGCTGCCAATCTGGTACAGTCCATGTTGAAGTATCAAACAGACTTTACCGAGGAGAATCCTGATTATATAGATGCCCCGTTTATTACCAATCATGATATGGGACGTGTGGCGAATGCACTTCGAAATGATCCGGATGATTTGAAGATGGCAGGAGGACTGCTTATGACATTAAGCGGAAATCCTTTTGTATATTATGGAGAAGAGATTGGTATGTCCAGTTCAGGAACCAGGGACGAGAATAAGAGACTGCCTTTTATATGGTCAGATACGGATACAGCTGGAATGACCAAAGGACCAAAGGATGCAGATGCAGGAATTACTTCGGCTTTTGCTGGCGTAGAGGAACAGCAGGCTGATCCTGATTCTATATTAAATTATTATAAGAGAGCTCTTAGACTGCGAAATGAGAATCCTGAGTTAGCAAGAGGAACCATAGAAGCAGTAGAAGCCTTGTGTGACGGACATCAGGCTGTAATCACAAAGACATGGGAAGATAGCACCATTGCAGTAGTGTATAATACCTCAGATGAAGCCATAGAGGTTAATTTGGCAGGCTCAGCCATAGATTCTATGGTAATCAGGGGATACCTGACACTGCATGGAGAAGCGATTACTTTGGAGAATGGAGTACTTACAATGCCTGCACAATCCATATGTATTATGAAGTGATATATTGTTTTTTGGAAGCATTTATATTATAGTATGTAATGAGGATGCAGATATGAAAATATATATTATTCGACATGGCGAGACAGATTGGAATAAGGTCAGACGTCTACAGGGACGTTCTGATATTCCTTTGAATGAAGAAGGCAGGAGATTGGCAAGGATTACCGGTGAAGCTCTTAGCAGTGTGAATTTCAGGTGTATTTATACCAGTCCTTTGCAAAGGGCTAGGGAAACAGCAATGCTGGTGAAGGGTGACAGACAGATTGATGTGATTGAAGATGAGAGATTACAGGAGATCAGTTTTGGCATTTATGAAGGACATTGTTGTGCAAAAGACAATTATGAGATTCCAGATCCGGATTTTATGAATTTCTTTACACAACCGGATCAGTATCATCCACCTGAGGGCGCAGAATCCATAGAAGAATTATGTGCAAGAACCACTGATTTTTTGCAGGAATTGGTACATACTACACAGTATGGAGCTGAGGATGCAATACTGCTTTCTACACATGGAGCAGCACTTCGGGGGCTGTTATCTTCGGTAGAAAAGACCGATATCGCGCATTTTTGGCAGGGTGGTGTACATAAGAATTGTGCAGTTACGATTCTTGATGTAACAGATGGCATTATTACCCTGGTTGAAGAAGGTAAAATATATTACAACGTGTAATAAAATATTGCAGTAATCAGGTAATTGAGAACGAAGTGAATGACGAAAGAAGGCGGACATAATGGTGGAAAATGAATATAGCAAAGTAAAAGTAAATAATGAGATGGATTACTGTTCTGTTACAGATATGGATGTGAAGGCAGCTCTGGAGAAGGCATTTATGAAGGCAAGAGTTTCCTACTTTTTAAGATGGGAGAAACCGGGCTTCTTTGCAAGACTTTTCTCAGGTTCCAAGACTAATATTGTATTCTGCATCAATTCTGCACAGCTGGAGACAGCAGAAGAGGTCGTAAAGGGACTGGGAGATATGGAGTCATCCATTAAGATGATTCGCACCAAATCAAACAATAAAATCGGATTCTAAGGATATAAGTATATAAAAGGGCGTGTGAAAAATAAAAGTTTTTCACACGCCCTTTAAATGACCAGGCTTCGCATTTAGAGATTATAGATCATCATCGTCGTAGTCTTCCTCACGATACATGTCATCATTCTCATCTACATATTCGTCCTCTTCTTCATTTTCGAAGCTTTCATCATCATATTCATCTTCTACATATTCTTCATCTTCATAGTACTCATCATCTGCATCAGAATACTCGTCATTGTCATATTCATCGGGATATTCGTCTTCGTAATCTTCCTCGTATTCAGATGGGGTCTTTTTAAAGAAGCCCCGGACAGAGATAAGAATCAGGATAACCACAACGACAATCGCCAGGGAAAGGTACACCAGAGTGGAATCATCAAAAATAGCAAGCTTTGATTCGCTATTCTCATCAGCTGCATCTGTAGAAGAGGTCGTATTGTCATCGGATGCTGCGGCATTGCTGCCGTTAGAATCAGGAGCCTGAGTCGTTGTATATTTGGTGGCTACGAAGCCGTCTTTTCCATTATAATCAAAACGATACCAGCCGCCACTTTCACCGGTAACTTCTATCTTGGAACCATTGGAGAGTGTACCAATGACAGAGTAATCCGTTGAGGGACCACTGCGGACATTAAGACCTTTCTCTGAGTTTACATAACAGGTGAGACTGGTGTCTTTTACTTCGTAGCCGGAAGCGCTTTGTTCCGTAGAGGTATTCTCTGTGGCAAGGACGCTGACCGGTGCTGTTAAGGTAAGTATGGAAACTATAACAGCTGCGAATAATTTTAATTTTTTCATAAAAAAGGAAACCTCCTTACAGTCTGTATCAAAAGCATTTATTTGCCTTAGTATAGCATGCCCGTAAAGAGGTTCCTATATATATTTTGCACAAAATTGGATTATTCGACAAAATCAGTCTTCAAAGGTGACTGTGATATTGCCCATGGAGCATGACAGCTCATAATTACTGGAGGCATTATTGTTGAGTGTCTTCTCATATGCCATGCCACCGTATCCCTTGTCACCTATGGAGATACTGCCCATACTGCCATCCAGGGAATAATTGTGCTTCTGTTCGCTGTCAATAAAGGCAAAGGTCAGACTTCCCATGCCGCAATCAGCAGTCAGATCACCACGAATGACGCCTGAGTAATTAAGCTCTCCCATACCCACTTCAAAGGTAGCGTTCTGCAAAGTACAGTCGTTGAGGTCTATGATTCCTGCACCAAGGTTCACATCTGTAGTAGCAGCAGATACATTGGACAGGGTGATGGAGCCTGCACCTGCATCGAGTATGAGAGAATCTGTTGTAAGAGAATCCCACTCCAGATTACCGGCTTCTAACAGGGAAAAGGCAACCAGCAGTGTGGACTTGAACAGACATACAATTGCTGCAATGAATAGACTAATACCTACAAGTACACATCCGATGCCGCCAAACAAGGCGCCTATCAGAATGCCTGCTAAAGTAGCAAATACCGCAATTATAATTGGAAACCAGAGGGGACTTAACACAACGGCAAGTATAACGGCAAGAATAATAATTCATTTTTACTCATGAGTAATACCTCCCTCAAATACACTTGTTATTTTGGATGAATAATTGATCCATTCAGTCTCGTACATCTGCAACTGTGTAATACCTTTGTCAGTGATGCGGTAATATCGCCGGTTACGCCCTGCGCATTCTTTATCATAAGTACTCAGGCATTCATCCTTCTGCAGACGTCTAAGAACCGGATACAGGGTTGATTCACTTAATTCAATGACTTCCCGTACATCCTGTGTGATCTTATATCCGTAAGTTCCTTCCGGGTCTTTGGAGACAACGGCAAGGACAATGGCATCCAGCAGTGTGGAACCTGTATTAAATACCATGGACTCATCTCCTTTATATTGTACGTATATTTTTATATAATATTATATGCCGTATAATATTATTCGTGTATATACTATACAGCGTATAATATAGATTGTCAATGGTATTTTTTCACTTGACAAAGGACTTGGGACTGCGATAGTATAATAGAAGCAAAAGGTAGTGCCAGAGAGGAGTATCTATTACCCCTTATCAGAGAGAAAGATTCGTTGGCTGTAAGATCTTTTTAAGGAAAGGATAGAGAAGGTAGCTCTGAAACCGGAGTCCCGAAGTATTTATATAGCAGTAAGGATTCACGTTTCGTCCACGTTATCGGACAGGATTTTGATAGAGATCCTATAAGAGGAACAATTTATTGTTTGAACAAAGGTGGTACCGCGTTAATACGCCCTTTGCCGGATATCCGGTGAAGGGCTTTTTTACGCAATTATGTAGACTTTTTAAAAAGAGAAAGGAAGAAAACCATGAGCAAAGAATTGGCTAAGACCTATGATCCACATGGTCTGGAAGACAGAATTTATCAGAAGTGGCTTGATAAGAAATACTTTCATGCAGAAGTAGACAGAAGCAAGAAACCATTTACTATTGTAATTCCACCCCCAAATATTACAGGACAGCTGCATATGGGACATGCGCTGGATAATACCATGCAGGATATCCTGATTCGTTTTAAGAGAATGCAGGGATATAATGCACTTTGGCAGCCTGGTACTGACCATGCAAGTATTGCAACAGAGGTTAAGATCATCCAGAAGCTGAAAGAAGAGGGCATTGACAAGCATGATCTGGGACGTGAGAAGTTCCTGGAGCGTGCCTGGGACTGGAAGAAGGAATATGGCGGAAGAATCATCAGCCAGTTAAAGAAGCTGGGTTCCTCCTGTGACTGGGACAGAGAACGTTTCACCATGGATGAGGGCTGCAACAAGGCTGTAACAGAAGTATTCTGCAAGATGCATGAGAAAGGCTACATCTATAAGGGCTCACGTATTGTCAACTGGTGTCCTGTATGTAATACTTCTATTTCTGATGCAGAGGTTGAATATGAAGACCAGGCTGGACATTTCTGGCATATTAAGTATCCTATTCTGAATGAGGATGGAACACAGTCAGGAGAGTATCTGACTTTTGCAACAACAAGACCTGAGACTATGCTGGGTGATACCGCAGTAGCCATTCATCCTGATGATGAGCGTTATACACATCTGAAGGGCAAGAAGGTATTACTTCCTATTATGAATCGTGAGATTCCTATCGTAGAAGATACTTACGTAGATATGGAATTCGGTACAGGTGTTGTTAAGATTACACCTGCCCATGACCCTAACGACTTTGAAGTAGGTAAGAGACATAATCTGCCAATCATCAACATTATGAATGATGATGCGACCATCAATGAAAATGGTGGTAAGTTCGCAGGTATGGATCGTTATGCAGCAAGAGAAGCCATCGTAAAAGAACTGGATGAAATGGGACTTCTCGTTAAGATTGAGGATTACAGCCATAATGTAGGTACACATGACCGTTGTAAGACTACAATCGAGCCATTGGTAAAACAGCAGTGGTTCGTTAAGATGGATGAGCTGATCAAACCGGCTGTAGAAGCAGTAAAGAATGGGGAGATCAAGCTGATTCCTGAAAGAATGGACAAGACATATTTCAACTGGACTGACAATATCAAGGACTGGTGTATCTCCAGACAGCTCTGGTGGGGACACAGAATTCCTGCATATTATTGTGATAAGTGCGGTGAGATCGTTGTTGCCAAGGAAATGCCTAAGGTATGCCCTAAGTGTGGATGTGAGCACTTCACACAGGACCCGGATACACTGGATACCTGGTTCTCATCAGCATTGTGGCCTTTCTCCACATTAGGATGGCCTGACAAGACAGAAGATCTGGATTATTTCTATCCTACAGATGTACTGGTAACAGGTTATGATATTATCTTCTTCTGGGTTATCCGTATGATCTTCTCAGGTTATGAGCAGATGGGTGAGAGACCATTCAAGACAGTTCTGTTCCACGGTCTGGTTCGTGACTCTCAGGGACGTAAGATGTCCAAGTCTCTGGGCAATGGTATTGATCCGCTGGAAGTAATTGACCAGTATGGTGCAGATGCTCTTCGTATGACTTTGATTACAGGTAATGCACCTGGTAATGATATGCGTTTCTACTATGAAAGAGTAGAAGCAAACAGAAACTTCGCCAATAAGGTATGGAATGCTTCCCGTTTCATTATGATGAATATGGAAGGCAAAGAAGTGACAGATGCGTCAGATTCCTTAGAGCCTGTTGATAAGTGGATCATTTCCAAGCTGAACAGTCTGGTAAAAGAAGTAACAGATAATATGGAGAACTTTGAACTGGGTATTGCTGTTCAGAAAATCTATGATTTCATCTGGGATGAATTCTGCGACTGGTATATCGAAATGGTAAAACCAAGACTGTACAATTCAGATGACACAGCTTCACAGAATGCAGCATTGTGGACATTAAAGACAGTATTGATCGATGCACTGAAACTGTTGCATCCATATATGCCTTTTATCACAGAGGAAATCTTCTGCACAATCCAGTCAGAAGAAGAATCCATTATGATCTCCAAGTGGCCTGAATACAGCGAGGCACGTAATTTCGCTTCTGAGGAAAAGGCAATCGAGATCATCAAGGAAGCAGTTCGTGGTATCCGTAACGTAAGAACAGAGATGAACGTAGCTCCTTCCAAGAAGGCTCATGTATATGTAGTATCTGAAAAGGAAGACATCAGAAAGACTTTTGAAGAAGGCAGACTGTTCTTCGCAACACTTTCCTATGCTTCTGAAGTATCTGTTCAGGCAGATAAGAATGGAATTGCTGATGATGCAGTATCTGTAGTGATCGCCAATGCCAATATCTATATTCCTTTTGCAGAACTGGTAGATATCAAGCAGGAGATCGAGCGTCTGGAGAAAGAATCCAAGCGTCTGGATGGAGAATTGGCACGTGTCAATGGAATGTTATCCAATGAACGTTTCTTATCCAAAGCACCAGAGAGTAAAATTGCAGAAGAAAAAGAAAAATTGTCAAAATATACACAAATGAAGCAACAAGTTGTAGAACGTCTTGCACAATTACAGTAAATAATGTTACAATAGACATAGGGGGCTGATTTTGCCTCCGATGGAGGTGGTTTCAATGGTCAACAGCAAATCCTATGTCAGGATAACAGATGATAAAACAGAAGCATGGCTGTATTTGTGTGCACCTGAGGAAGGTGCGAGATATGATAAAACCGAAATCATCCAATATCTCCGAAAGAATAAGGTAGTAGCCGGGATTAATGAATCCAATGTGGCTGCTATGTGTAAAAAGAAGATATATGAACGTGAAGTTAAGATCGCTGTCAGCGAAAAAGGAGAAGAAGGATGTGCGGGACATTATGAATTCTTTTTTGAAACCGGTAAAAGAAAACCTATGATCAGGAAAGATGGCTCAGTAGATTACAGAAGCATGAGCCTGATTCAGAATGCAGAAGAGGGAGATCTGTTGGCAAGGTATTATCCTGCCGTACAGGGAACCTCTGGCAGGGATGTAACAGGCGGCTTGCAGAAGAGAGCTTTCTATAAAGAGTTGAGACCGTTGAGGGGAAAAGGAGTCAGCAATGAGAAAGACCCGAATGAGTATTATGCTTCCAGAAACGGTAAAATAGAGTATGATGAAGATGATAATAAGCTTTCTGTCGAAGAGGTCTATGAGATACAGGGTAACTGTGATTATGCCAACAACGCTGTCATAGACTTTAATGGTGATGTCGTAATCAACGGCAATGTTGAAGCAGGCGTTGTGATCAATGCAGGTAAGAGTCTGACCGTAGAAGGTGTCGTAGAATCTGCAACAATTACTGCGGGAGGTGATGTGTGTCTCAAGAGAGGCATGCAGGGCGCAGGAAAAGGTTCTATTACAGCAGGCGGAGATGTTTTCACAGAGTTTCTGGAATACACAACCGTAAAGACCAAGGGTAATGTACAGGCTAATGTCATACTGAATTCACAGGTCAGTGCAGATCAGAAAGTAACGCTTACTGGTAAGAAAGGTCTGATCGCAGGCGGTTCTGTCCACGGTATGCTTGGAATCAGCTGTATTACAGCAGGTAATATGTCTGAACTCAGAACAGGACTGCATGTAGGGCTGAAGCAGGAGACAATGGAACAGCATATTGATGTAAATGAGCGGTACAGCAAAGTGAATCAGGAGCTGGAAGATACAGTGGCAAGTATGGCTAAGATCATGCGTGTAAGACAGCAGAGTGGAGAACTGAGTGAACCGTTGCAGAAGCATCTGGTAGAGTTGAAACGCCGTAAGGATGAGATCTACACACGCTGTATGGAAATCAAGAAAGAAGCAAATGCCATGGAATCCATGGTTCTGGCAGCCAGAGAGGCGAGAATCCGTGTGGAAGGTAATATATATCATGGCGTAGTTATCAGCATTGATAATCATGATATGGTGATTAACAGGGATACGAGCTTTATGGAATATCAATGTCAAAATGGTATTATTACAGGAACTGTGGTAGTCGTATAGAATAATTCATAAATGGATGAAAACGGGGGTCGTTTCGCGAAAGGTATTTCGTGAAGCGACTTTCTATTTAGAGCATGCAGAAATATGGAAAGGGTTATTAATATGGAATACAGAGCACATAATTATAGGGAAGCAGAACAATATCTGAATGAAGTACCCAGATTTACAACGAAGAATCCATTGGAAGAGACCAGGGGATTCTATCAGTATCTTCTATCGGCAGAGTCAGGCACTGGATTGCAGGAGACACAGCTTGGCACCATCATTCATGTGGCTGGAACCAATGGCAAGGGCTCTGTATGTGCTTATATGGATTCCATTTGCAGGGAAAGTGGATATCATACGGGATTGTTTACCTCACCCCATCTGGTTACTACGAGAGAGCGGTTTCGGATTGATGGAGAGATGGTCAGTGAAGAAGAGTTCGTGGAAGCTTTCAACTGGCTGGCAGAACAGATTGACTGTTATCATAAATACAGGGAGAATTATCAGCCCACTTATTTTGAACGGCTTTTCTTTATGATGCTGTGGCTTTTTGCAAAAGCGGGTGTGGAAGTTACGGTATTAGAGACTGGTCTTGGCGGAAGACTGGACACGACCAATGTGGTGGAGCATCCATCCCTGACTATGATTACGGAGATCGGCATGGACCACATGGCATATCTGGGAGATACGCTGGAGAAAATTGCAGGTGAGAAGGCGGGTATCATAAAATCCGGTGTACCCGTTGTCTATTTCGACAAGCGAAAGGAGACTTCTGTCGTATTTGAGCAAAAGGCAGCAGAGGTTGGCGCAGAGTGCTTTAAAGTGTCGAAAAATGCATATAAAATTAATGGAATTCAAAAAAAATGCATTGATTTTTCAGTGTGTAGTCGGTATTATGGTTATATTGGATTACAAGCACATACTACAGCCGCATATCAGGCTGAGAATGGGGCAATGGCAGTATGTGGAGCAGAGCTTCTAAAGGAAAAGGGAGCGCTAGAGAGAATAAATCGGGAATCCATAATAAGAGGGATCGCCAATATGCGATGGGCAGGAAGAATGGAAGAAATCAGACCGAATGTCTACATAGACGGTGCCCACAACGAGGATGGTATCAGAGCCTTTATTGAATCGGTGATGCTGATGCATGAACAATCCCCTGTTATTTTACTTTTTTCAGCCGTTAATGATAAGAGATATGACAGTATGATAGAGATGCTGACGGGAGTAGACTGTATTGACCAGTTCTGTATCACACAGATACCCGGCAGCAGAGGAGTTAGAATAGAAGAGCTCACACAGCAGTTTGCACAGCATACAGACAAGCCGGTGCATGCCTTTGAGGATTTCAGGGATGCATATGACTTCTGTAGAAGGGCAAAGAAAGATGCGGGAACACTTTATATAGTAGGTTCTCTGTATCTTGCAGGGCTTGCGGAGGATATATTGCAATGATCAATTTTGAAGAAGAGTTAAAGAAATTTCATCCCAGCTTAGAGGTTGAGGATGCCGAAGAGGCAATTTATAATCAGGATTTAACAGATATGGCAGATGTACTTGTAAAAATGGTAAAGGAAGCGAAGGAAGAAGAGGAATAGAGGTACGATAGGAAATGATATGCTATAACTGTGGATGCCGTTTATCGGAGAAGAATTTTTGTACCGGTTGCGGAGCTGATGTGACTTTATATAAGAAGATCATGTTTGCTTCCAATCGTTTTTATAATGAAGGTCTGGATAAAGCATCAGTCAGAGATCTGTCAGGTGCAATTACCAGTCTTAGAGAGAGCTTGAAATTAAATAAAAATAATATCGAAGCCAGAAATCTTCTGGGACTTGTTTACTATGAGAGAGGCGAAGTGGTAGCTGCTCTCAGTGAGTGGGTCATCAGTAAAAATATCAAAGAAGATAAGAATATTGCTGATGATTATATTAATATGATTCAGAATAATCCGGGCAGACTGGAGACCTTTAACCAGACTGTGAAGAAATACAATCAGGCATTACTATATTGTCAGCAGGATAGTCTGGATCTGGCTGTGATCCAGTTAAAGAAAGTGTTGTCCATGAATCCGAGATTCCTGCAGGCGCGCCAGCTGCTGTCCCTGTTGTATATCAACAATCAGGATTGGGACAAGGCAAAGAAAGAGCTGGATAAGTGCATTAAGATAGATGCCAATAACACAATGACACTTCGTTATATAAAAGAAGTGGAATCCATGATGCCTTCAGAAGAGGAACGTGTCAAGAAGAAAAAGGAAGCTATTGTATATCAGAGTGGTAATGACACGGTGATTCAGCCGGTAGGAAAGAAGGAAATTGTAGGTTTCCAGACACTGCTTAACATTATAATCGGTGTTGTAATCGGTGTGGGAGTCGCATGGTATCTGGTAGTGCCGGCAAGAGTACAGCATGCACAGAGTCAGGTAAATGAACAGCTCAAGTCTGTCAGCGAACAGCTGGATGCCAAGACAGTGCAGGTAGATGAACTGACACAACAGATCAATGATCTGACGAAGGAAAAGGACAGTCTCAGCAGCAGTTTGAACGAAGCACAGGGAGTTAATGTGGCTGTAGAAGCCAATACTGATCTGATCGAAGCTGCCCTGATGTATATGAATAAGACAGCAGATGAGCAGACCATAGCAGAAGAACTGGAACTGATCGATCAGGATTATCTGGATAGTGATGCAACAGAGAGCTTTAAGACGCTCTATCAGACGATTCTGGAAGCAGTGGGACCGGTTGTGGCAAAGAGCTATTATAATACAGGTTATGAAGCTTTCAGAACAGAAGAATATGATACGGCAATTGAGAATCTGGAGAAAGCATTCAAATATGATGCTACCAATGGAGAGGCGCTGTATAATCTGGCGCAGTCCTATAACAGAAGCGGAGACACAGACAAGGCTGTAGAGACATACAAGAAGGTAATAGAATTATTCCCGAACACGGAGAAAGCCAGAAAATCTGAGAATTATATCAAGGAATTGGAAGGCTGATCGACCACAGACAAATTCATAAGATACGTAAGAGGACATGCATAGAGGGTGCATGTCCTTTTTGTACGCCTTTTATGGAGAAAAGTGAAAAAAAGAGAGCAATGCCCGGGAGGTAGGAGTATGGAACAATTTGCAGTGATTGACAATTATCTGTGTATTAAAATGCCACAGGAGGTAGATCATCATGGAGCAGCAGGAATCAGGGAGAATGCAGACAGACTTCTGTTGAATGAGAAAGTACGAAATATCGTATTTGACTTTGAAGATACGACATTCATGGACAGTTCTGGAATCGGTATCATTATCGGCAGGTATCGTAAGATATCCTGCTTCGGGGGAAAGGTATATGCAATTCATGCAGATGAAAGAATCAGGAGAATCCTGAAGGCATCGGGTATGTCGTCTATTATTGAAGTGTTGGCATAATTGAGTGTGTGATGAGAAAGTTGACAGGGAGAAGAGGTTGAGAGGATGAAGAAGGAAATTCGTTTGGAGTTTGATGCAATATCGGAGAATGAGGGATTGGCAAGAGTGGTGGTAGCGGCTTTTCTGACGCAGCTGGATCCTACTCTGGAGGAAGTGCAGGATGTGAAGACCGCAGTATCAGAGGCAGTAACGAATGCAATCGTACATGGCTATGAGGAGCATGGCGGGAGGATCATACTGGAGGCTTCTCTGGAGAATGGTGTATTAGAAGTTGTGATAACAGATAAAGGTGTGGGAATAGAGGATGTGGAAAGAGCCATGCAGCCCATGTTTACAACCAGAGCAGACAGTGAACGAAGTGGTATGGGATTTGCTTTTATGGAAGCATTCATGGATCGGGTACAGGTTACAAGCTCTCCCGGAGAAGGAACGAGCGTACATATGTGGAAGGCTTTTAAAGGGGCGGTTCTGATGCAGGCGACCGTGTGGAAAAGTACACAGGTGTAGGGAATGGAGGAGAAGGAGCTTTTCTTACAGGCACAGAAGGGAGACAAGGAAGCAAGAGAAGCACTTTTCGAGAAAAATGCAGGGTTGATACACCATGTGATAAAAAGATATACAGGCAGAGGGTATGAAACAGAAGATTTGTTTCAACTGGGCGCAATCGGTCTGCTCAAGGCAATTGAGAAGTTTGATACAGAATATGGCGTGTGTTTTTCTACATACGCAGTGCCTATGATAGCTGGCGAAGTGAGACGTTTTATGCGGGATGACGGTATGGTGAAGGTAAGCCGCGGAATCAAGGAGAATATATGGAAGCTCAACCGCACCAGGGAAGAACTTCATAACAGGCTGGGCAGAGAGGTGACGCTGGGGGAATTGTCCCAGGCATCAGGAGTATCCATGGAAGATGTGGTACTGGCAATGGATGCAGGAAGAGAAGTGGAATCTATCTACAGAACGGTATATCAGTCTGATGGCAATGAGATCTATCTGCTGGATATGATTAAGGAAGGGCAGCAGGCAGGACATGGCTGCATTGCCCAGGATGAGGGAGAAGGCGTACTGGATCGGATGTTTTTGGAGCAGCTTATGAATCAGCTGGATAAGAGAGAGAGGATGCTGATTCGTATGCGTTTTTATGAAAATAAGACGCAGGTGCAGGTCGCTCAAAGTCTTGGAATGAGTCAGGTACAGGTAAGCAGACTGGAGAAGAAGGTTCTCATACGGATGAGGGAATGCATCAATTAAGAGGGAATAGGACTAAAGTTTTATTAAAAATCCGCCGATATATAATGAAAGAAGGCATGGATGCCGGAAATAGCATGTAATGATGTATAGAAAGGTTGGGTTTAGAGATGAATGGAATCAACTATAATACTTTATTAGGAAACACAGGCTTATTCTCACAGCAGACGAATACAGTTGCAGATGAGCTGAAATATAAAGGAACTTCTACAAAGGAGAAGACCACAGATAAGAAGCAGACCAATGCAGACCGTGATACAGTAGAGATCAACGGCGAAGCAGGACAGCTGCAGAAAGCCGGCTATGACAGACCAAAATGTACGGTAAGACAGCAGCAGACAAGCAAATATAAGGAAATTGATGAGAATGGAATCCAGGAAGGTGTACAGCTGAGCAGCGCAGCGAAGAATCTGTTAAAAGAGCTGCAGGAGAAATACTCCAATATGGAAATCTCAGTTGCAAACTGGTCCAGTGATGAAGAACAGGATTATTATGCAAGCAAATGCACCAAGGATTACAGTGTATTGATCTCCCCGGAAGCGCTTGAGCAGATGGCAGCAGATGAATCCGTAAGAGAAAAATATGAATCCATTCTGGATGGAGCAGGTGAGAGCTCCAAGAAGATGCAGGAAGAACTGGGAGACGATGTGAAGAAGATTCAGAGCTTCACAATTACCATTGATAAAGATGGTAAAGTATCCTATGCAGTGAAGCTGATTCAGGATTTCGCTGAACGTAATGAAAAGCGTACAGAGGAAGCCAAGAAGGCACAGCAGGCTAAGAAAGAAGAAGAAAAGAAAGCTGATAAGAAGAAGGAAGAAGAGAAAAAGGCAGAAACGATACAGGCTGATTCTATTGAGGATCTGATTGCTGCCATCAAAGCAAAGCTTCATCCGGAAGAAACAGCTGACACAACAGATACAGAAGAAAATACCACAGAACAGAATACAACTACAGAAGAATAAAAAATACAGGTCATGGAGCTTTGCCATGACCTGTTTTCTGTTTATAGAATTGTTTCTACATCAGGAATGAAGTGTTCCTGATTCTGTTCATCAAAAAGATAAACGGGTAAGGTATTAGGGGCATCCGGTGTCAGAGTCAGTAAATCCTCTGGTACATGAAGGGAATAGCCTTTGCCTTCTTTAATGCGGTTGACATAATCAGTGGCAGAACGAAGTGGAGTATCAAAGGCAACACCGTAGAGGTTACCACTGTCGGTATGAGCTACCAGATGAATGTCAGAGCCTGCAGTCATGGGAATATGATGCTTGACTGCGTAGCGGTATGCCAGCCTGTCCTGATAGGAGGGATTGCCGGCATTGGCTACTTCAAAGGCATCGCACTGAAAGGGATGCAGATCTACTCTGGAAAGATAATTTCTCTCTCGAAAAGGATGAGCCTGCACTACCAGACCACCGTATTTGTGAATCTGTTCCAGATGGGTAATATGATCCCAGGTCATTATTTCAGGATGAGCAAGCAGCCATGCCTTGTCCAGACCATATACCAGGAATTCATCACCATCAAAGCGGCATTCCCAGCCAAAGAAAACGGAAAAGTCCTGCTTATCTCCTTCTGCTTTGGCTCTCTCATAGGAGAGACAGTAACGGTTGACCCTTTCCTCCCAGGGAAGGGTATCAGGAATACAGGTGTTGCCGTTAAAGAAGTGGTCAGTAACGAAGATGCCGCTGTAGCCAAGCTTCTTATAATAGGGAATATATTCTTCAGGCTCGCTGCGTCCACAGGCGCTGGCAACACATGAGTGTAAATGGGTTTCGTATATATATGGCATATAAATTCTCCTTGTTTGTTTAAATCTTAACAAGGCTATTTTAGCATGCTACGATGTCTTTTTCAATGGGGTGTGTACATTGCAAACCATATGGAGGCATGATAAGATAGGAAAAACAGGACAGAAAAAAGAAACGGAAAAAAGAAACAGAAAAAAGAAACAGGAGTAAATAAATGATGGATCAAAATAAGACTCCCCTGTTGGATGCAATAGGAGAGTTTATTCATACGAAGCCGGCGTATTTTAGAATACCGGGACATAGATTACAGAAAGGAATCAGCACTCGCTGGACTGATAAGGTAGGTGAAGAAATCTTTGCCTATGATGTGACGGAGACACCTTATACAGATGATCTGCATCAGGCTGAGGGGGCAATCAGGGAAGCACAGCAGCTGCTTGGGGAATTATATCATACTGACCGCAGTTTCTTTCTGGTGAATGGTTCCACCTGTGGAAATGAGGCAATGATTCTGGCGGGAGCATTGGAAGGACAGGAGATTATGATTGCCAGAAATGCCCATAAGTCAGCTATGATGGGATTGATTATGTCGGGAGCCAGACCTGTGTATGTGTCCCCCAAGGTATTAGGCGAATGGGGCATACAGGGCGGCATTACCCCGGAGGATGTGGAGCGCTGTTTCAAGGAGCATCCAGGATGCAGGGCTTTGTTCATGGTAAGTCCCAGCTATTATGGGATTACTTCAGACCTGAAAGCCATTGCCCAGGTATGTCATGAGCATGGTGCAATGCTGCTGGTAGATGAAGCGCATGGAGGTCATGTGTATTTTCATGAAGCATTGCCACAGGGAGCTATCGAACAGGGCGCAGATATGTGCGTACAGAGTATGCATAAGGTAACAGGTGCGCTGACGCAAAGCTCCGTACTGCATGTACATTCCAGCCTGGTCGATATGGCCAGGGTGACAAGTGCACTGCATATTGTACAGAGTACCAGCCCTAACTATCTGCTTATGACCTCTCTGGATTGTGCAAGATATGAGCTTGCCATGCATGGCAGGGAGATGATGCAGCAGGCTCTTGAGCTGGCGTCTTATGCCAGAGAGCAGATCAATGGGATTGCAGGCTTTGCCTGTATGGGAACTGAAGTGGCAGGACAGGCTGGAATTGCAGGTCTTGATACGACCAGACTTGTGATTACAGCAAAGAAGCTGGGATTGACAGGCTTTGATCTGGAAGAATGTCTTTTTCAGAAATATGCAGTCAATATGGAGCTGGCTGATTATGAGAATGTGCTGGCAATCATTACGTATGCCAATACGAGAGAAGAGATAGACCGCCTTATCAGTGCATGCCGCAGTATCAGTCAGGAACTATTAAGTGACACATGTGTCATAAATAGAAACTGGAAAGAGACACACAATCAGGAGATTCCATGTCAGCCACAACAGGTAATGACACCTAGACAGGCGTATTTTGCACCGACGCAGAGAATCCCCTGGGAACAGGTGGTAGGAAGGATTGCAGGTGAGATGGTAGCACCGTATCCGCCGGGAATTCCCATTCTGTATGCAGGAGAGAGGATCACGCAGGAAGTGTGGGAGTATCTGGAGCGATTCAGACAGGATGGCAGACATATGCATGGAATAGAAGATGGACAGATTACGGTAATGAAAGCAGTATCTGATGAATAGGAACACCGCAAATGGGGATACTATCCTGTGAAAAAGAAATAGAAAGCAGGTAGTAGCCATGAGTAATGTGACGTTATATATTCAGGCAAGGCGAAATGTAGAGGCGCAGGAGGATGAAGTGCTTCTGGGAGATGCTGCCAGCATTTATTGTGAGGACAGTGCCATCCGTGCCAAAGCCAATGCCATGAGGATTCATAAGTTCCATGAAGGAGAGGACACAAGAGCAGTTATCAGTATGATGAAGATCATTGAGAAATTGACACAGATGTCACCTGGAATTACAGTGGAGAGCATTGGTGAGAGTGCTATTGTAATGGAGAAAATACCGGAGAAGAAATACAAAGGACCTCTGGTGGTATGGAAAATCATTCTGGTGGCAGCAGTGAGCTTCTTTGGAACGGCTTTTACCATTATGGCGTATCATAATGATATTGGTATCTCCAATGTATTCATGAGAATCTACGAGATTGTGACAGGAAGAGAATCAGAGGGCTGTACCACTCTGGAAATTGCATATTCCATTGGACTGTGTCTGGGAATTATAGTATTCTATAATCATGTGGGCGGAAGACGTATTACAGTTGATCCCACTCCACTGGAAGTAGAAATGCGCAATTATGAGAGAGATGTGAATACCACACTGGTCGAGACTGCAGAGCGGGAGGGAATGGAAGTTGACGTGGATTAGAGAGATTCCCCTGGCTGTATTTGGTTTCAGCTTCGGTATCATGGTGGCTGGCGGTGTGTTTACAGTGCTGTTTGTAGTAGGTCTTATTCCCAGATTTGCAGGAAAGACAGATACTGCCAGGCATGAGATGTTCTATGAGGAATGTATTATAGCAGGATCAGTGGTAGGCTGTCTGTTCAGTGTATTTCAGTTCCCTTATAAGATCGGGCAGTACATGCAGAAGCTGCCCATGTGGGCATATCAGAGCCTGACGGTGCTGGCACTGGTGATTATTGGAGTGTTCTCAGGAATGTTTGTAGGCTGCCTTGCGCTTGCTATTGCAGAGATGCTGGATTCTATTCCCATATTAGCAAGAAGAATAGGCTTTCGACATGGACTTGGGATTGTAGTACTGGCGATAGCAGTGGGCAAATTAGTAGGATCATTGTTGTATTTCTGCATGAGAATCTTTGAAACTGCCCAGTAATAAGGATAAAGGAGCATAAGAAATGTCAGTCAATAAAATGTTTGCAAAATACGTGTCACAGAATATTATGGGGATGATTGGAATATCCCTGTATATTCTGGCAGATACGTTTTTTATATCGAAGGCACAGGGGGCAGATGGAATCACGGCACTGAACCTGGTTCTTCCTCTGTACAGTCTGATCTTTGCCATCGGTTCCATGATCGGTGTAGGCTCTGCCACACGTTTTAAGATATTGAGGGCAAAGACAGATGTAGAAGCAGATACATATTTTACCAATGCATTATTCTGGGCGTGCATATGCAGTCTGCCCTTTATGCTGGCGGGCGGTATCCGGGCTGACGGGATTATGGCACTGCTTGGAGCAGATGAGCGGATTATCGAAGTCGGAACCAGCTATACCAGGATATTTATGCTGTTTGCGCCTTTTTTCATGTGTAATTATGTGTTCAATGCCTTTGTAAGAAATGATGGAGCGCCGTCACTTGCGATGGCAGCGACCTTGAGCAGCAGCCTGTTCAATATTGTCATGGATTATGTGTTGATGTTCCCGTTGAAGATGGGAATGGCAGGTGCGGCACTGGCTACAGCAGTATCGCCGGTAGTAGGAATCCTGATCTGTAGTATGCATTTTGGGGCAAAAGACAATACGATACGATTCTGTCTGGCAATGCCATCTATTCGTAAGCTGGCATTGTCATGTCAGCTGGGCGTAGCGGCTTTTGTAGGAGAGATATCCTCCGGTGTGACGACAGCAGTATTCAATATGCTGATTCTGGGACTGGCTGGTAATGTTGGGGTGGCAGCTTACGCTGTGGTTGCCAATACTGCACTGGTAGCAGTATCTGTATTCAATGGAATTTCCCAGGGATGTCAGCCGATTCTCAGTGAATTCTATGGAAAAGGCGATAAGAAGGCAACAGCAAGGGTATTGCGTCTTGGTATCACATTGGCATTGATTATGGCAGCAGCGATTATTCTTGGAATTATGGCAGGTGCAGAAGGTATTGTAGCAATCTTTAATGGAGAGCAGGATGCACAGCTGGCATCTTATGCAGTGCCGGGCATTAAGCTGTATTTTATCGGATTTTTATTTGCAGGCATCAATATAGTAGGAACCGGATTTTTAAGTGCAACGGAGAAGGCAGGATGGGCTTTTGCCGCATCCATTTTGAGAGGTTTTATAGCAATCAGCGTCTGTGCAGTAGTCATGTCCATATGCTTTGGCATGGTGGGCGTGTGGCTGGCTTTTCCAGTGGCAGAACTGCTTACGGCACTTGTAACAGGACGAGGCTTATATTGTTCTCTAAAAGACGCAAAAGGTGTATAATATATAAGAAACAGGGGATAACTATGACTAAAACCGAATATAAAGAGGATAAGTCATGGATAAAAAGGTAAAAGAGTTTCAGGATTATGTAGAACAGATCTCACCAAAGACGAATCTGTGGTTACAGATGGGAAAAGCATTTGTCACGGGTGGCGTGATCTGCTGTATTGGGCAGTTCATTGTAAATATGGCAATGAACCAGTTCGGACTGGATAAGGATCTGGCGGCAAGCTGGTGCTCCATGCTGTTGATCCTGCTCAGTGCAGTGCTTACAGGATTTAATCTCTACGGAGGTCTTGTAAAATGGGGTGGTGCAGGTGCGCTTGTACCAATCACCGGATTTGCAAATTCTGTGGTGGCATCTGCCATTGAGTATAAGACAGAAGGACAGGTATTTGGTATCGGATGTAAAATATTCACCATTGCAGGACCGGTTATTTTGTATGGAATCTTTACAAGCTGGGTATTGGGACTGATTTACTGGGTATTGGGATTATGTGGAATTAGGCTATAGCATAGCGAAGGCTATGGGGAGGTACAGATGAGGAATTGTCAGGAGATTTATTTCATCGTAAATGAGGGCGCACGCACCGGAAAGGCAGCAGAGGTATGGAAGCTGGTGCGTGGGCTTCTGAAAGAAAAAGAAATTACATACAAGGCGTATGAAACGAAGCATAAGGGACATGCTACCAGTCTTGCAGCGCATATTGCAGCCTTGCCGCAGGATGTGATCTATCTGGTGGTTCTGGGCGGTGATGGCACAGTAAATGAAGTATTAAACGGGATTACGGATTTTGATAAGGTGAGACTGGGCGTAATACCCACAGGCTCCGGTAATGATTTTGGACGGGGAATTGGATTGCCCAAAGATCCACAGACTGCTCTGGAAAATATCCTATCCTGCATAGAACAGGAGCAGCAGACAGGAAAAGCACCAGAGAGAATCGACCTGGGGCAGGTAAGCTGGCCCGGAGCAGATACCCCCAGAATCTTTGGAATCAGTGCAGGCGCAGGATTGGATGCAATTGTGTGTAAAAAGGCATTACAATCAGGATTAAAGAAGTTCTTAAATAAGATTCATCTGGGTAAGCTCACTTACCTGTTACTGACAGTGCAGACACTATTTACCATGGATACGGCACAGGTTACATATATATATTATGGAAAAGAGCAGCAGGAGCAGACGGTAGATAAGAACAAAGTAATCTTTACTGCGGTCATGAACCTGAGAGCAGAGGGTGGTGGAGTTCCCATGGCACCGCATGCTTCTTATACAGACGGGTTATTGTCTGTGTGCAGTGCTTCCGGGATTCCCAAGTGGCGCACTTTCCTGTGTCTGCCTTTTCTTGTAGCAGCCAGACATGAGAAAATCAAAGGATTCGACGTAGAGAATGTGCTGCGCATGGAGCTTACCATGAGTAAGCCTATGGTGCTGCACGCAGACGGAGAGTATCTGGGTGATGTGACACAGGCAAGCTTTGTGTGTCTGCATCATAAATTAATGTTATTACAGTGATTATTAATCTGATTTTAATCTTTTTTGCATTTTTCTTTTAAAGAGTTGGGATATGATAACATCATCAACAACAAAGAAAAAAGAGAAAAAGAGAGGATAAAGAAATGGACAATTTTGAAAAGGTTGAAAAATTAAGAGAACATGCAAATGTTACGTATGAGGAAGCCAAGGAAGCATTGGAGAACAGTAACTGGGATATACTGGATGCCATGATTTATCTGGAGAAGAACGGTAAGACCAAGGAATCACAGAGAGCAGAATATTCTACAAAGACAGAGAGATGTGTTGGTGAAGTTATAGATGATGGAAAAGAGGAACGCAGGAGCAATTTCAAGGATTCCATGCATCGGTTCGCCAAATGGTGCAGTCATATTCTGGACATGGGCAATTCCAACAGCTTCTGTGTAGAGAAAGATGGTAAGGAGATATTCAAAATCCCCATCACTGTGTTGATCCTGCTTTTGTTCTTCGCATTCTGGGTAGTACTTCCACTGCTTATCATTGGATTATTCCTGAATATGCGATATCATTTTCAGGGACCGGACATGCATGCAGTAGATCTGGATATCAATAAGGCAATGGATTCAGCGGCTGAAACAGCTGAGAACATTAAGAACGAATTCAGTCAGGCAGTATCTAAGGACGAAAAATAAATAAAAGGGCAAAAGGCGCAGAGACTGCGCCTTCTTTGCATATTGAAAGGTTTGGTTCATATATGGATAACAGAATTTTGATTGTAGAGGATGAAGAGAAGATTGCCAGATTTCTGGAGCTGGAGCTTCGACATGAGGGCTATGACGTAGATAAGGCATCTAATGGCAGGGATGGGCTGGATAAGGCACTGACAGGACAGTATGCACTGATGGTACTGGATGTCATGCTTCCTGAATTAAATGGTTTTGAAGTGTTGCGCAGACTTCGTAAAAATTCTGACATGCCTGTCATTATGTTGACTGCAAGAGATACTGTTATGGATAAGGTGGCAGGCCTGGATGGTGGTGCAGACGACTATATGACCAAGCCTTTTGCCATAGAAGAACTGCTGGCGAGAATCCGTCTGGCACTGAAGAAGAGGAAGAATACAGGAGTCGTACAAAAAGGAAGCCAGCTGACATGTAAGGGATTGAATATGGATGTACAGCGATATGAAGTGACTTATGGAGAGGACAGAATTGAACTTACTCACAGGGAGTTCGAGCTGCTTCGTGTATTGCTGGAGAATAAGAATATTGTCATTTCCAGAGAAACACTGCTGGAGAAGGTATGCGGATATGATTATCTGGGAGAGACGAATATTATAGATGTGTATGTACGGTATCTGCGCAGTAAGCTGGATGATGTGTATCAGGTGAAATGGATACAGACAGTACGTGGTGTCGGATATGTGATCAGGGATGATGAGTGAGGATACCTATGAATGAGAGGAAAGAAGAGAAGAGAGTAACATCCATAGCCAGAAAGATCAATCTGCAGAATGTAGGCTCTATGCTGTTAGCATATCTGTGGGTGGATATACTGGTCTGCATTGTGCTGGCAGCAGTGATGATCTATGGGCTGGATGTGCAGATGGCAGGACGATTCGATATTACATATGCAAGAAAGCTTATGATAGAGACTTCTGTCTGGGATATGGTCTATCAGGTAGGACATAAGGGAAGCAGCGTCTATTATCTGGTAGAGATAGGTCCCTGGCTGATTTGGTTTATGATAGGTGGATGCGTTGTCCTGGTCTGGGAACTGGTGGAGATTATCAAGAAACTAACGAGAGGTACGTATTCTGTACGAAGAGAGCTTCGACCTTTAAATGAGCTGGCAGCGAAAGCACAGGAACTGAGTGAAATGTCTTTTGACGAATCTGCCTTTGATGAGAGCAAATATCATGATCTGGAAGATGCCATCAGCAGCCTTAAAGTAGAAAAGGAAGATGCGAAGATCCAGATGCATGACAAAGATCTGGCTGGTATTGAGAATGCGTTGAATGATCTGCTGGAGCGTATGCGAGCTTCTTATAAGCAGCAGGTACAGTTCGTATCAGATGCTTCCCATGAGCTGCGTACACCCATTGCAGTCATTCAGGGATATGTCAATATGCTGGACCGCTGGGGAAAAGACGATCAGGCAATACTGACAGAGTCCATTGAAGCAATCAAAAATGAATCAGAGCATATGCAGAAGCTCGTAGAACAGCTTCTTTTCCTGGCAAGGGGAGACTCCAACCGTCAGACACTGGATATGAAGTCATGCAGCCTTAACGATATCATGAGAGAAGTCTATGAGGAATCTGTTATGATTGATGAGAAACATCACTACCGTTATGAGGAAAAAGGCAATGGTTACGTATGGGCTGATACAGACATGTTGAAGCAGTCAGCCAGAATTCTGATTGACAATGCGGCAAAATATACGCCACAGGGAGAAGATATAGTAATTCGTGTGGGGGTGCTTACTGATGATAAAGTAACCAATGCACCTTTCTATGAGATACAGGATAATGGAATCGGCATGGCACAAAAGGACGTGGAGCATGCCTTTGACAGATTCTACCGTGCAGATGCGGTACGCAACAGTAAGACCGGAGGAACGGGACTGGGACTGTCCATTGCCAGGTGGATTATCGAGAAACACCATGGTTATGCCCAGATTGTAAGCAGAGAGGGACTGGGTACAAGATTTACAATTATTCTGCCGCAGAATCCCCAAATGGGGAGTTGAAATCGGTGTGGTTCATGCTATAATGAGCGCAAGAGAGTCAACATGCTTGCATGATTGATGAACGGCGAATTGGATTATGTGCCGAATTTGCACATGATATACGACAGGGGAGAACAAAAAGGAGGAATCAGGAATGAATCGTAAATGGGCGAGAGTCAATTACCAGCCGGGAGTAGGCTTGGGAGAAAATGGCGCAAGAGTCACAGCAGGCAAGGAACATATCTCTTTGTCAAAGGACGCTGCCAAGGAAGGCATGGTATTGTTAAAAAACGAGCAGCATGTATTGCCATTACAGACAGGAGCCAAAGTTGCACTTTTTGGCAAGGCTACCTTTGATTATGTAAAAGGTGGTGGCGGCAGCGGTGATGTTACAGTTGCCTACACCAGAAATCTCTATGAAGGAATCAAGGCTTTAAAGGGCAAGATCAGTGTATATGAAGAGCTGGCTGACTTCTACCGTGAGAACGTGAAGGAACAGTACAAGGCAGGCAGAGTACCGGGTATGACCATAGAACCACAGGTTCCACAGGAGCTGTTACAGAAAGCAAAAGCATATACTGACACGGCTGTCATTTCTATCTGCCGATTTTCAGGTGAAGGCTGGGACAGAAAGAGTATCGTAGAGACAGAGAATAAGAATATCTGGGCAAGCGAGGAAGAAATGGCACGCCGCAGTGCGGAGATTTTTGAAGATGGTGACTTTTATCTGACTCATGCAGAGCAGGAAATGGTGAATACGGTAAAGCAGAATTTTGCCAGGGTCATCGTTGTTATGAATGTAGGTGGTATGGTAGATACTTCCTGGTTCCATGATGATGCACAGATACAGAGTGTGTTAATGGCATGGCAGGGTGGTATGGAAGGCGGTCTTGCCACAGCAGAGTTACTTGCAGGAGAGGGGAATCCCAGTGGTAAGCTCTCTGATACCTTTGCCAGAGAATTGAATGACTATCCGTCTACTTACAATTTCCATGAATCCGAGAGATACGTGGAATATACAGATGATATTTATGTTGGATACCGCTATTTTGAGACGATACCGGGGGCAAAGGAGAAGGTCAATTATCCGTTTGGCTTTGGTTTATCCTATACACAGTTTGCATTGGGCGAGAGTCAGATCAGTATAGAAGAGGATCAGATCCGATGCAGGGTATCTGTTACAAATACAGGAGATATGGCTGGTAAGGAAGTCGTACAGGCATATTATGGTGCACCACAGGGCAAGCTTGGTAAGGCAGCCAGAGTACTCTGTGCTTTTGCCAAGACCAGATTGTTACAGCCTGGGGAGACACAGCTTATGACGCTGTGCTGGAAGATTGCAGATATGGCATCCTATGATGATTGCGGCAAAGTCTGCAAGTCTGCGTATGTACTGGAACAGGGAGAATACAGATTCTACATTGGTACATCTGTGAGAGATGCAGTGGAGAATGCAACTGTGTATACAGCTGCAAAAGATACCGTGACACAGCAGCTTACATCTCATCTGGCTCCCACATCTTTGACAAAACGAATGCTGGCAGACGGTACTTATGAAGAACTGGAAACAACAGAACCGATAGATACAGATGCCAATGAGCTGGAAAAGATGACGACAGAGGAAATGGAAGCCTTTGCACCAAAAACAGAAGAGCGTGCAAGATGGCGCTTATGGGGAGAGCAGACACCGGATAAGCAGCATCATTTCCTGATAGAAGTTGCGGAGGGTAAGATTACATTAGAGGAGTTCATGGCACAATTATCTGACGAGCAGTTAGCAGGATTATTGGGTGGACAGCCTAATACTGGTGTTGCCAATACCTTTGGCTGGGGTAATCTTCCTGATTATGGCGTACCCAATATCATGACTGCGGATGGTCCTGCGGGACTTCGTATCAATCCTGAATGTGGTGTATGCACAACAGCATGGCCCTGCTCTACTCTGATAGCCTGCACCTGGAATCCAGAAGTGGCACAGAAGGTAGGTGCTGCCGGGGGTGCAGAAGTAAAAGAGAATAATATTGCAGTATGGCTGACACCGGCTGTAAACATTCACAGGAGTCCTCTGTGTGGACGTAACTTTGAGTATTATTCAGAAGATCCTTATCTGACTGGTAAAATGGCATCTGCCATGGTCAAGGGTATTCAGAGTAATCATGTTGGCGCAACAGTGAAGCATTTTGCATTGAATAATAAAGAAACGAACCGTAAGAACAGTGATTCCAGAGCATCAGAGAGAGCTATTCGTGAGATTTATCTGAAAGCTTTTGAAATCATTGTAAAAGAAGCAAATCCATGGGCTATCATGTCTTCCTATAATATTGTAAATGGCAGAAGAACCTCAGAGAATCATGAATTACTGACAGATGTACTTCGTGGCGAGTGGGGATATGAAGGTGCTGTTACGACAGACTGGTGGACCAATGGAGAACATTATAAGGAAGTGGCAGCAGGCAATGATATCAAGATGGCAACCGGATTCCCGGAGAGATTGATGGAAGCCTTACATAAGGGTATCATTACAAGAGCAGAGCTTGAAACCTGTGCTAAGAGAGTACTGAAACTGATATTGAAAGTTGATTAAGGGTAATAACAAAAAGAAGCTTTCCATTTGGAGAGCTTCTTTTTGTTATACATAGACTAGATTTCATAATCCATGCAGACACGAACCTTGGTATAGGGTCTGACTTTACCGTCAGCAACCTTTACATGTTCCGGGTGTACTGCATAATTCTTCAATGCTTCTGCATCTGTAAAAGTTGTATCCAGCATCACATCTGCATTGGAAGAGGGAAGACAATCAATATTAACATGAACATCAGTTAATCCCTCGATTTTGCCTTTTAATCCTTCCAGACCAGCCTTGATGCCAGCTTTGACCTCTGCCTTTTGTTCAGCGGTCAACTCATCTTTTAACTGCCATAATATAATATGCTTAACCATTTGTATCTACTCCTATAATAACTGGATTCCATGTTTCTCACATTCAGCTGCCATTTCGTCAGGCCACAGAGAAGACTGTACTTCCCCGATGTGGGCTTTTCTCAAGAAGAACATACAGATACGTGACTGACCGATACCACCGCCGATGGTGAAAGGAAGTTCTTCATTGATAACTGCCTGCTGATAAGGAAGAGAAGCTCTCTCTTCACAACCTGCTTTCTTTAACTGGGATAACAATGCATCCTTGTCAACACGGATACCCATGGAAGATAATTCCAGAGCAATATCCAGAACCGGATAATATACTACGATATCTGCGTTCAAAGACCAGTCATCATAGTCCGGTGCACGACCGTCGTGAGGTTCTCCATTCTCCATAGCATCACCAATCTGCATGATGCAGACAGCGCCTTTTGCCTTTGCAATGTAGAATTCTCTTTCCTTTGGTGTGTAGTCAGGGAAGATCTCAGCCAATTCCTGTGTTGTTACGAAGAAAATATCATGAGGAAGGATCTCCTCGATATAATCATACTGAATTGCCATGAATTTCTCTGTCTTACGAAGGCACTTGTATACAGTCTTTACAGTTTCCTTCAAAATATTAAGATTACGTTCATCCTTTGTGATGACGCGCTCCCAATCCCACTGGTCAACAAAAATGGAATGTGTATTGTCTGCTACTTCATCACGACGGATGGCATTCATATCGGTGTAAATACCTTCGCCATATCCAAAGCCGTATTTCTTGAGTGCGTATCTTTTCCATTTGGCAAGAGACTGTACAACTTCCGCTTCTCTGCCGTTCTGTTCTTTGATATCAAAGGTAACAGGGCGTTCCACACCGTTCAGGTTATCATTCAGACCTGAGGTGGGATCTACAAATAAAGGGGCAGATACACGAGCCAGATTCAGGCGTTCAGCAAGAAGATTCTGGAAGAAATCCTTAACTGTCTTAATGGCAATCTGGGTATCATGCAGATTCAGCGCAGAATGATAATTCTTGGGAATCATTAAGTTATCCATATATGGTTCTCCTCTCATTACGAGTGTATTCAAACTTAGACTAGAGTTATTTGCAAACCTAATTAGCATGGTTCAAAATAACTCCAATCTATTATAACACGCATGACTGCAAATTCAAGAAGTTTGCATGATTTCTTACCATAATTAGTGATTAGGGACGCTGACCAAGACCACCTTCCAGAGTCAGTGTCTCACCGGTCATATACTTGAAGTCAGGAGATGCAAGTTGTACGCATACTCTGCCGATTTCGAGTTCGGCATCACCGAAATGTCCTGCGGGTGGAGTATGCACATTTTTCTCAAAGGCATCAGGATAGGCTTTCTGGAACTGTTCAAGCTGTGCAGTCCATGCAAGAGGGCAGATGATATTGACATTAATGCCGTCTTTTGCCCATTCTGTTGCTGCAACTCTGGTCAGACCACGGATACCTTCTTTGGCAGCGGCGTAGGCGCACTGACCGAAGTTACCGAACAATCCGGCACCGGAGGCAAAATTGATGACGCTGCCTTTGGTCTTAACCAGGTGGGGGTAGCAGGCTTTCATATAGTAGAAAGCAGCATAGAGTCCTGAATAAAGGGCAAGATTGAACTGTTCTGTCGTATGCTCTGCCAGAGGTACTCCGGAAGCGGATGCCTGGGCATTATTAATGAGGACGTCGATGCGTCCAAATTCTTTAATAGTTTCTTCTATTACATGATTTACTACGGCTTCATTATCAGCACCTGCATTGACGTCTGCCTGTATTGTCAGTACTTTAATGGAGTAATTTTTCTCCAGTTCTTCCCTGGCGGCTTCCAGTTTGGCAACATTTCTGCCTGTAATGACGAGGTTGGCGCCTTCTTTGGCATAGGCGGTGGCGATTCCATATCCAATAGAACCGCAGCGTCCGTCACTTAATACGGCGCGTCCTGCACCTGTAATAATGGCTGTTTTTCCTGTTAAAAATCCCATGTGTGATCCTCCTGTTCAAGTTGGTAAAGTGGGGGCGAAACGTGGTTGTGGAGAGGGACGAATTGTATGCAGCTGTCTGTGCTGCGTTCACAATGCAACACAGGCACGCTCGCGCTACGTGAAAAACGCAGCGGATACATAGGTGTGCATAAGCCTTACGGCTATGCGCACCAAGTACCGGCGTTTTTCAAGTGCCTGTTAATGCATTTGTGAAAGCAGCACAGCAGTGCATACAATTCTGTATCCGTAAGTGGGCGTTTCGCGGTGATTATAAAGGTACATATTCTTTGTGTTTATTGTTATTATTATGCGTTAGTCTATAGTTTCATTATACGAAATAAATGGGGAAAAATCCAGTAGGTAGGGGGAGAGGGGGAGTGGGAAAACAAAAATTTAATTTGACAATATTCCAGGATGAAATAAGATGTATATAGATAAAGTGTATGAAAATGATGTATGAGTGAACAGAAAGATGAGGGTACAGATATATGCCATATATAGAATTTAATCATATTGTAAAAGAGTACGGAAATGGAGAGGCGTCTATCAAGGCGTTGGATGATGCAAGTTTTTATGTGGAGAAGGGCGAGCTGGCGGTGATTCTGGGGTCATCGGGAGCTGGGAAGACAACGGCGCTTAACATTCTTGGGGGAATGGATACTGCAAGTGCAGGTCAGATCATTGTGGATGGAAATGATATTACACAATATAATAAAAAACAATTGGTAGGGTATCGGCGCAACGATATCGGATTTGTTTTTCAGTTCTATAATTTAGTACCGAATCTGACTGCTCTGGAGAATGTAGAGCTGGCGGCACAGGTATGCAGGGATTCACTGGATGCTGCACAGACTTTGGAAAAGGTGGGACTGGGAGAGAGAAAGAATAATTTCCCGGCGCAGCTTTCAGGTGGAGAGCAGCAGAGAGTGTCCATTGCCCGCGCTCTGGCAAAGAATCCCAAGCTGCTGCTTTGTGATGAGCCGACAGGAGCTCTTGATTACAATACAGGAAAACAGATATTGCAGCTTTTACAGGACACTTGTAGAAAAGACAATATTACAGTGCTTCTTATCACACACAATTCAGCATTGGCGCCTATGGCAGACAGACTGATACGTTTTAAGAGTGGCAAAGTAACACAGATGACAACCAATGAACATCCAACACCAATCTCTGAAATTGAATGGTAAAGGGGAAACATATGATGAATAAAGCATACAGTAAGGATATCTGGCGGACGGTCAGAAGAGAGAAGAAGAGGTTCGGTTCATTGCTGCTGATTACGGCACTTGGTGTTACGATGCTGAGTGGACTTAGGGCGGCATGTTCAGATTTGAGACATACAGCGGATGCATTTTATGATGGTCAGAATTTATATGATATCAGTATTGTATCGACCATGGGACTGACCACAGAGGATGTGGAAGCATTACAGAATATGAAGGGGATCGAGCAGGCAGAAGGTGCCTATAGTGAGGTTGTGCAGGTAACGTTGGAGAATGCAGATGGACAGGACTTGCAGGTTCATCAAAATAAGACAGCACAGATCAAAACGCTAAGTTCCGGTAATCTTAATCTGCCATATATCATAGAGGGGCGTCTGCCAGAAAAGGTGGATGAAATTGCTGTCACCGAGAATTACTTTACCCAGTCGGGAAAGAAAATAGGTGACACACTTGTCATAAATGAAGAACTGGAAGAAGACGAGGAGCCGAACTTCCTTCAGACAGAATATAAGATTACAGGCAGCATTGTAGATCCCATGGATGTGGACAGTCATGAGGGCGTCATGTCCTTTCGTTCTACAACAGCGGCTGAATACACATTTTATGTAATGCCGGAGGCAGTGGAGAGTGATGTTTATACAACAATTTATCTGACAGTGAAGAATGCAAAGGATGAACTTTGTTATTCAGATGCTTATAAAGAACTGATAGAGAAGCAGATTACAGCCATTGATACCGGAGTAAAAGATAAAAGACAGCAGGCGCGTTATGACAAGTTGACAGGCGATGCCAGTAAAGAGCTGGTGGATGCAGAGGCTGAAGCTGATGCAGAGTTTGATAAAGCACAGCAGGATATAAATGAGGCAAAATTGAAACTGTCTGAAAGTAGACAGCAGCTTGAAGCAGCCGCAGCTTTTCTACCATCTGAAGAGTTGGCAGTGCAGCAAAGTGCGCTGGAGGAAGCGCAGAAGGAGTTACAGGAAAATGAACAGAAGCTTGCAGAAGAAATGGCAAAGGCGAAGCGGCAGTTTGATGATGCAAGAGCAGATATAGAAGCAATAGAGATGCCGCAATGGTACATTCAGGACAGGAGCGCACTGAGTGGATATATGAATGTGCAAAGTGATGCAGACTGTATTGAAGCAGTGGGAACAGCTTTCCCGATTCTATTTCTGGTCGTAGCTATCCTGATCAGTCTGACTACGATTACCAGAATGGTAGAGGAAGAGAGAGGACTGATAGGAACCTATAAGGCACTGGGCTTTACAGACAGGGAGATTCGAAGAAAGTACCTGTTATATGCGGCAATAGCCTGTATACTTGGAGGTATTCTGGGGGATATATGTGGATTTGTAGTATTGCCTGCTATCATCTTTAGAATATTTGGAATCATGTATCAGCTGCCCTGGTATCTGTATGGATTTGATACGTTGTATGGATTAGGTGGAATCGCACTGTTTGCAGTAGGAATTATAGGAGCAACCTGGATATCCTGTGAAGCAGAGCTGAAACATACACCGGCTTCTCTGATGCGACCCAAGGCACCAAAGTCAGGGGCGAGAATCTTTCTGGAGAGATGGAAGTTTGTCTGGAGCAGATTGTCTTTTCTGAATAAAGTAACAGCCAGAAATCTGTTCCGTTATAAGAAGCGTATGCTTATGACAATCGGTGGAATTATGGGCTGTACAGCACTGGTATTGTGTGGCTTTGTAATCAAGGATTCAGTCACTGCGTTATGTGAGAATCAGTATGGACATGTATATCGTTACGATATGCTGGCAGCTACGACAGATTCTGCTTATGATGATTTTTTATCTCAAATCAAGGAAATGACACAAGTGTCAGATTACATCTCACTTAGGATGGAGACTGTGAAGGTAAAAAATCAGGGAGAAGAGCTGTCCATACCGATGTATGTCATCCCGGATGAAACAGATTATACGGACTATATCTGTCTGGAAGACCCACAGGGGGAAAAGGCTTCTCTTGCTTCAAAAGGCATTACGATTACGCAGAATGCGGCTAATGTGCTGCATTTTGATGAGGGTGATATTGTACAATTGCAGAATCTCAAGCTGGTGCAGGAGGATGTGGAAGTCTGTGGTACAGTACGCAACTATATGGGAAATACAGTGTATATCACACAGACTGCCTATGAGGATATCTTCGGGGAATATATACCCAATGGTGTATTGATGCACATCAGTAAAGATTGTCAGGATCAGGCGGCTTTTGCCGATGAGCTGGAAGAAATAGACGGCGTACAGTCAACCATGAGTGTTGCAGAGATGAAGGATAACTTCTCTGTATCAGTTCTGATCATCAATGTGGTGGTTTATATTATCATTATTATGGCTGCCGGGCTGGCTCTGGTGGTATTGTTTACCCTGGCAACTACCAATATATCCGAGAGGGAGAGAGAGCTGGCAACGATTAAGGTGCTTGGATTCTATGATGCGGAAGTACATTTATACGTCAATAAAGAGACGCTGATTTTGACAGGGATAGGTATTCTGCTTGGACTTCCGCTGGGCAGTGTACTGGGAAGCGCCCTGACTCGTGTATTGAACCTGCCATCCATTTATTTTGCAGTTACGATCAGACCGGTCAGTTATGTATATGCGGCTGTTTTGTCTTTTGCCTTTGCTTTGTTGGTAGATTGTCTGACCAACAGGACACTTAACAGCATTGATCCGGTAGAGGCGCTTAAAAGTGTGGAATAAAGCTGGAATTGCAAATAGAATTGACAGCTGCAATACAATGAAGTACACTTGTGGCTGACACATTATATGCAGACAGAAAGTAGAGGGACAGAAGATGAGTACAGGTCTTACAGGCAAAGCAAGTATAGACAGACCGTGGTTAAACTATTATCCGGAGCCATTCAAAAATGTGGAAGTACCTAAGATGACAATAGAGGCATTTCTGCGAATGAAGAATCCGGATTAGAACAGATATGTATTTGAATATTATGGTAATCAATTCAATTATGAATGGCTGTGGCAGCAGGTGGACGTAGCTGCAAGAGCATTGAAGGCGGCAGGATTCCAGGAGGGAGACAGAATTCCCGTATTTATCCAGGCTGTACCTGCCCATTATATTTTGCTTCTGGCGGCAGAAAGAATAGGAGCGGCAATGTTGTGCCGTGATGATACACCGGAAGAATTGTGCTATGCAGTCCGTAAGACAACGACAGATGTCGTGTTTGTTCATGATTATTTATCCAAAGAAGACGAAGAACTGATGCGTAATACAACACGGGCAAGGCGCATTGTAAAGATATCTCCCTATGATTATGCAGATCGTGGCAGTATGCCTGATTATGTGGAAAAAGGCATAGAAGCCCATTATGCTGTAGAAAGAGAAAATGTGGAAGGAGATATGACCTGGCAGGAATTTCTGGAACTTGGCAAGTCATATACCGAAGAGTACAGGGTAAGTGAAGACTCGGACAGACCGGTGTTTGGCGCTTATACCAGTGGTTCTACAGGAGTATCCAAGCTGGTTATCCATTCTTCATCCAATATTGTGGCAATTGCCTATCAGATGTCTATTTTCGTTCCACCATCTCCAGTGCAGGAGAAGTGGTGGTTGCCGATATTGACGTCTGCCCTGATTGCAGCAACAGTGTCCATGACCATATTCCCGCTTTCTACAGGACTTTGTGTGATATTAGATCCATTCTGCCCATTGGAAGACATTGATGTGCAGTTTATGAAATATAAGCCTAACTTCTGGGCTTTGATTCCAATGTTTTGTGAAATTCTGATGAAGAGCACCAGAATTCCTGATGACTATGATATGTCACATCTTAGAAGCATAGGAACAGGCGCAGAACCCATGAACGAACGAAAGAGCAGGGAAGTAGAAGCATTTTTCCATAAGCATAATTGTATGGCTACATTAAGTGCCGGTTATGGACAAAGTGAGGGCTGCTCCAACTTTACACTGCCCAATCCTCTGTTCCCATTAACGGATGGCTGTGTAGGTATGCCAATGCCTGCAACTGTTCTGGCAGTATTTGATCCTGAGACACTGGAAGAGAAGTCTTATGGAGAAATCGGCGAAGTATGTATGAACGGACCAGCTAAAATGCTGCATTATGGTGGCTTTTCTGCCGGTAAGCTTACATAAAGAACACTGGTAATGCATCCAGATGGTGAGAGATGGCTGCACACAGGAGATATGGGATATATCAATGAGAATGGTATCGTATATATTCTGGGCAGAGGTGATGTGAAGCGCTACGGTGGCGGAACATTGTATATGATGCGTATGGAGAGCCGTATGGTAGAAGCCCCTGGCGTAAAAGACGGTTTCTTCTGTTTTGTCCCTGATGCAGAACATGAAGGCTATTCTGTGCCGTATCTGTTCGTAATTCTGGAAGAGGGTAAGAGCCTTGACGAGGTAAAAGATGGTATTCTGGAGACATTGGAGCCTTTTGAGTATCCTGTAGAGATTCGTCTGTTGACCAAACGGCCATACTTCCATTTCAAGACAAACAGAAAAGAATTGACCGAAGAGATTTTAAAAGAGAGAAAGTAAATATAAACGGACGTCTGTCATGTATATGATGAGACAGTTCGGACATCATAAAAGGGATGCAACATTTTCTATAAATTGTTGCATCCCTTTTGCTTTACACTATATATATCGTCACATCTAACAGAAACTTTAGTGCGTATTTCAAATTTTTTCAAAAAATGACATATTCTGTCTTATTTCATTGTACTACAAAAACTGCGCCATATGCAATGCCGCAGAAGTTATTTCTATAGAGTAGAAAGTTATGCATATTTATATTATATTAGTACGCTTCGATAGATCTTGTCTTTATCATCCTGTTCAATACACAGATATCGTTTGGTAATGTCAAAGG
>CAVBMG010000021.1:6635-42307 GCA_963596435.1 Agathobacter sp. | reverse complement strand
CCAGCGCAACTGCCTTAAGCCCCATCATCCCGATCAATGAATAAGATAATACCACTCGGATTGATATCTGTATAATTGTTCCAATTACCGGGACTTCTACTCTTCCGATTCCTCTAAAGAACCCTACAAAAGAACTTCCTGTAAAACACAGGAAATAGAAAATGGAAATAACCATCATATACTCATCTGCATTCTGCAACACCATAGAGGATGGATTGCCCATCAGCAACATGACTGCTTTCTTCGTGGTCATAATCATTAATATAGATAAAATCACAGCCAGCCCAAACATTACTGTCCATCCCTGTTTCAACCCTGACTTTGCTCTCTCCTTATCTCCTGCCCCACGATTCTGTGCCACAAATACTGAAATTGCAACCGAACCACTGTCACTGAATGAATTGGCAAATCCTTCGATACGCATAGTTGCTGTATAAGCTGATATCATGTCTGTTCCACCAGTATTGACTGCTCCCTGTACAAGAAGTTTACCAATGTAGAGACTTGACTGGTGAAGTGCCGACACAGCGCCGAATTTTGCTGTCTTTTGCATCAGTCCTTTGTCCATAACCAAATCTGAACGTTTAAAGAAAAACTCAGAATGTTTCTTTCTCATAATCCATAGACAAATTACTGTTGCGATAAATTGTGCAGCAACTGTTGCAATCGCTGTTCCTGCTGTTCCAAAATGCATGCCTGCAACGAACAGGAAATCAAGTGCTATATTCATGCTCATTGCAATTAACAATGTAAATAATGGCGTTTGTGTATCCCCTGCCGCCTGTAATGCAGCCGCACACCAGTTATAAAGAAATGTGACGGGCAGCCCCAATAGTATGATCCATAGATAGTCCCATGCATACGGAAATACTTCTGTTGGCGTTTTAATCACATTTAAGATCAAATGAAGAGATGCCAAACTAAACAGACTCAATCCTATAGTCACTCCACAACCAATCAGCAGCGACAGGAAGCTCTCTCTTCGCAAAAGGTTCCACTTTCTCTGCCCATATAGTTCTGCAAAAATAATGGAAATTCCATTACATCCACCATTTAACATAAAAATAAACAGGTTCATCACACTTCCTGCTACTCCCACTGCTGCAAATGCTGTACTTCCTACATATCTTCCAACTATCATGGAATCAATCGTGTTATAGAACTGCTGTAGAATATTCCCCACAATCAGCGGCAGCATCAATGCGACCAGTTCTTTCTTTATATTTCCATGCAGTAAATCTTTCGTATGATTCATATTCTTTCACTTTCCCACAATTGCGTTTTAGTTTTCACAAATTCAATATAGAACAAGCAAAGCTCATTGTAAAATGCATATTTTATCAATATAATATAAATAATACTTTATATTTTATATAATAGGAGAAGCCCATGACATCATCTGAAATAAAAGCCTTTTTCGAAATTATAAAATCCGGTTCCATCTCTGCTGCTGCCGACAATCTGTTCGTAACACAGCCAGCATTGACGCGCCGTATCCAGACATTAGAATCCGAACTTGGTTATTCGTTATTTCAACGTAACAAAGGACAAAAATCAATCCAATTGACAGAAAAGGGAAAAGCATTTATTTCCATTGCTCATCAAATGGAGGATCTCTGGCAGGAAGCCTTAGATATCAAAGAAATGGAACCTAATCTGCTCAAGATATCTGCAATTAACAGTGTGAGCAGCTATATTCTTCCAGAAGTGTTCCGCAATCTTTCCCATGAATCTGAGAATATACGAATTTGTTTTCGTCACTGTCATTCCTTCGAAGCATACGATTATGTTGCCAATGGTATGACCGATCTGGCTTTGATTTCTGATCCCCGTTATTATCCGAATCTGGAAACAATTCCACTGTTTCAGGAACCAATGATTCTTTTAACCAATACCTCTGCCAGCTATCCAGATATGGTATCTCCTGCTTCTCTTGACCCACGAAATGAGATTTTTCTACCGTGGAATCCTGAGTTCCAGACCTGGCATGATTACTGGTTCGGCTCCTCTATGCAATATCATTCCTACATAGATCAGATGAGTCTTTTGGAATATTTTCTTTCCTGGAAAAATACCTGGGCGATTGCTCCGTTCTCTGTTGCAGATCCTATCAGTAAACTGCCTTATATCTCAACACATCAACTGGATGCGCCGCTTTCTGATAGAACTATATACTATGTTAAAAAAGTGAACCGTGAAATACGTTTTGAACAGATATTTCTTCATGCATTAAAAGAAGAATTAACTAAATCTCCCGATTACACTGTGCTTTTTACAGCATAATCTAAAAAGTGCGATACCGTACAGACTGTTTATCTATACAATATCGCACTTTTCCTTTACTTCGCTTCTATAATCTCCTGTGCCATCTGAAACATTGTTTCTGCCGGAGTCGCACTGTTAACATTCATAAGATTATAATGCACATCGCCCTGCTCCCATACCACATAGCTTACCTGATTCTCGGAAACCTTATCTGCACCGTATGAAATATAGTAATCACCCTTCTGCTCATTTGCCTCATCCTCCGGAGTCAGCTCATAATCTGCAGGAACCCATTTATAAGTATCTACATAGTAGGATATTGTGATTCCATCCACTGTCGTAGTAGTTACCGGAAGTCTGTCGGTTTCATCAGTCATAATGTCTGATATCTGCTTAGTATTCAGATGAATACTGTCCTGTCCCTGTTTGCTATAAGAAATACCGATTCCTTTATATTTACCAAGTTCGTTCCCATTCTCATCTATATTCTGACCATATTCAATGTCCATTTCATCAAATTGATATCCATTGCTGAAAGTATCTACGGCATGTATGGAATACCCCGCTTTTGACTCTGCCTCACCTAACTGGTCAAAGCTTGTAAACTCTCCCACTCTGCTGTGGCTGAGCACAGAAGCTACGATTCCTGATGATGCCACACTCACTGTTCCAATCAAAAGACAGCATGCAGCCGCCAATCCTACAGTTTTCTTCACACTAAAACGTTTCATACGCCCATCCTCCATTTTCCTTTTCAGATTCTGATTCAAATCTGCTCTTGGCTCTACAGGAGCAAGGGTCTTTTGTAACAGTTCATCTAATTCTCTATCTGTCATATCCTGCGACCTCCAACCTTTCTCGAAGCATTTCTCTTGCCTGATACAATCGGCTTTTGACTGTTCCCTGTGGAATTTTGATACATTGACTGATCTCTCCTACTGACATTTCTGCTGTATAATAAAGATATAATAACATACGATATTTATCAGGGAGCTGTGCAATACAGTTTCTTAGCATATCCTGTTGTTCCTGATGCAGAAACGCATCCTCAGGTGATAGTGCGCTGTCTTTCTGTGGACGATTAGAAGCCTCTTCCAGAATACCGTTCTCATCATCCAGGCTATCCTCACCTGCAATTCTCCTGCGCCATGCGACCTTTCGTTTCTTATTTTTCCATAAACGGATCGAAATGGACAGCAGATAGCTCCTGGGATTATTGTTTATGTCTACTTTCGCAGCCAGTTCCATCGCCTTCATAAAAGTATCCTGATAAAGCTCCTCGCCCTCCTGCACACTGCCTGTCATCTGCTTGCAGAAACTGTATATCTCACTGCCATATGTATCTATACATTGTTCCAATTCCTGTACGGTCATGATTTCCGATTGCCTCTCCTGTTTTTCCTTTGACGTCGAAGGATTTGTTTTACCCTTACATTAATACATTGTAATGAAAAGGGAAACGGTTCGGATAATTCCATATTTTTCTCCGCATAATAATAACCCCTCCACTTTTACAGCGAAGGGGTCTGATTTTCTTACCGCACATTTATTAGACGCCAACGGTGGGCGAACATTATTTTCGAGCCGTTCATTTATTAGACGCCAACGGTGAGCGAACATTATTTACACTGTAATCATACAGTTAATCTACTATTTTGTCAATAAAATAAACTATTGATTTCTGTTTAAATCTCTGCAATATTTACCAGTGTCAGCGGATTGTCGTTCTTGTTCTCCAGGCTGGTTGCCAGTGCTTTGGCTGTATCCAGTGCTGTTAAACAGTTCACGCCAGTCTCGATAGAGGTTCTTCTGATGAGGAAGCCATCTCTTGACTTGTCACGTCCCTGTGTTGGGGTGTCGATTACAAGGTCGATCTTGTGACCAAGGATCAGGTCCATAACTGTCGGAGATTCCTGATTGATCTTGTTGACCTTTCTTGCCTTTACACCTGCATCATTCAATGCCTTGGCGGTACTTCTGGTCGCATAGATCGTATATCCCAGCTTCTCAAAACGTCTGCCGATCTCGATAGCTTCTCCCTTATCTGCATCCTTTACAGTGATGATCATCTGCTTATGCTTAGGAAGATCAATACCAGCACCAAGGAATGCCTTGTACAGTGCTTCATTGAAGGTCTTGGCAATACCCAGACACTCACCTGTTGACTTCATTTCCGGTCCAAGACTGATCTCAGCACCACGAATCTTCTCGAAGGAGAATACAGGCATCTTGATTGCGATATATTCTGCTTCCTTCTGTAAACCAGGCTCATATCCCAATTCCTTAATTGTCTTACCGATAATAACTTCTGTTGCCAGATCAACAATAGGAATACCTGTTACTTTGCTGATATATGGAACTGTTCTGGAAGAACGAGGGTTGACCTCGATTACATATACTTCTTCTCCTACCGCAATGAACTGAATATTGATCAAGCCCTTAACATGAAGTGTCTTAGCCAGTCTTCTGGTGTACTCTGCGATTGTTTCCTTTACATGCTTGCTGACTGTATGAGCAGGATATACAGAAATAGAGTCACCTGAGTGGACACCGGTTCTCTCGATATGCTCCATGATACCAGGAATGAGAATATCTGTACCATCACATACAGCATCTACTTCCAGTTCCTTACCCTGTAAGTACTTGTCTACCAGAATCGGGTGATCCTGTGCAATTCTGTTGATGATAGCCATGAATTCTTCAATCTCTTCATCACAGCTTGCAATCTGCATACCCTGTCCACCAAGTACATAGGAAGGTCTTACCAGAACAGGATATCCTAATCTGTTGGCAACTTCCTTTGCCTCTTCTGCTGTAAATACAGTACCACCTGCTGCACGTGGAATCTGTGTCTGCTCAAGGATCTCATCAAACAGCTCTCTGTCTTCTGCTGCATCAACGTCCTCTGCCTTGGTTCCAAGGATAGGTACGCCCATCTTCATCAGACTTTCTGTTAATTTGATTGCTGTCTGTCCACCGAACTGTACAACAGCGCCGTCCGGTTTCTCGATATTTACAACGTTCTCAACATCCTCTGGAGTCAATGGCTCGAAATACAGCTTGTCAGCAATATCAAAGTCAGTACTTACTGTCTCCGGGTTGTTGTTAATGATAATTGTCTCATAGCCTGCTTTGGCAAAAGCCCAGGTTGCATGAACAGAGCAGTAATCGAACTCAATACCCTGACCGATACGGATAGGACCTGAACCAAGTACCAGTACCTTCTTAGGAGGATTGGTCTCGATTGCTTCATTCTCTCCATCAAAGCAGGAATAATAGTAAGGAGTAGATGCTTCAAACTCTGCTGCACAGGTATCAACCATCTTAAAGGATGCTGTAATACCGTTGCTGTAACGCATTTCTTTGATCTCTTCCTCAGTTTTACCTGTTAATCTTGCAATTACATTATCCGGGAATTCGATTCTCTTTGCTTCTTTCAGAAGTTCTACCGTAAGAGGTCCCTTCTCCAGAGCAGCTTCCATCTCTACGATAATTGCGATCTTATCAATGAACCAACGGTCAATCTTTGTGATGTTAAAGATTGTATCGTAGTCAATTCCTTTACGAAGTGCTTCTGCAATCACATAAATTCTCTGATCGTCTACGATTTCCAGTCTCTTTAACAGCTCCTGCTTGTCTAATGCAGAGAAATCATAGCTTCTCAGGCAGTCAACATGCTGTTCCAGAGAACGGATAGCCTTCATCAGCGCACCTTCAAAGTTTGTACAGATACTCATAACTTCACCGGTTGCCTTCATCTGGGTTGTCAATGTTCTCTTCGCTGTGATGAATTTATCAAAAGGCAGACGAGGCATCTTAACTACGCAGTAGTCAAGAGTAGGCTCGAAGCTTGCGTAAGTTTTACCTGTAATGGCGTTCTTGATCTCGTCCAGTGTGTAACCAAGTGCGATCTTGGCTGCAACCTTGGCAATCGGATAACCTGTTGCCTTGGAAGCCAGTGCTGAAGAACGGCTTACACGAGGATTTACTTCGATAACACAATATTCAAAACTGGTTGGATGCAGTGCGAACTGTACGTTACATCCACCTGTGATATTTAACTCTGAAATAATATTCAGTGCAGAAGTTCTCAGCATCTGATATTCTTTATCACTCAATGTCTGGGAAGGAGCAACTACGATACTGTCACCGGTATGAACACCAACAGGGTCAATGTTCTCCATGTTACATACTGTGATACAGTTGCCTGCACTGTCTCGCATTACTTCGTATTCGATCTCCTTCCAGCCTGCAATACAACGCTCTACGAGAACCTGTCCCACACGTGAAAGACGAAGACCATTCTCCAGAATCTCTTCCAGTTCTGTCTGGTTATGCGCGATACCACCGCCGCTTCCGCCCAGTGTATATGCAGGACGAAGTACTACAGGATAACCAATGGTATTGGTAAATGCCACACCATCTTCTACGTTCTCAACGACCAGTGATGCCGCACATGGCTCACCGATCTTCTCCATGGTGTCCTTGAATTCCTGACGGTCTTCCGCTTTCTTAATTGTAGCTGCGGTTGTACCAAGGAGCTTTACATTATGACTCTTTAAGAAGCCGCTCTCTTCCAGCTCCATACCAAGATTCAGTCCAGCCTGTCCACCAAGTGTCGGCAGAATGGAATCCGGCTTTTCCTTCTCAATGATCTGTTCAAGCACTTTGGCTGTTAATGGCTCTATGTATACTTTATCAGCAATATCTCTATCTGTCATGATCGTAGCAGGGTTAGAATTGACCAGTACTACTTCGATTCCTTCTTCTTTCAGGGAACGACATGCCTGTGTACCTGCATAGTCGAACTCTGCAGCCTGTCCAATTACAATAGGACCGGAACCAATTACCATTACTTTTTTTACATTAGGATTCTTAGGCATTATTCATTTACCTCCATCATATCTATAAATCTGTCAAACAAATATCCGGAATCCTGCGGTCCGCAGCATGCCTCCGGGTGGAACTGTACTGTAAAAATCTTCTTACCTGTATAGTTCAATCCTTCGTTTGTTCCATCGTTTACATTGATGAATGCAGGTGTTGCAACCTTCGGGTCAAGCTTGTCCATATCGACAACATAACCGTGGTTCTGGGAAGAGATGTATACGCGCCCCGTTGCCAGGTCCTTAACAGGATGGTTACCGCCTCTGTGTCCGTATTTCATTTTATAAGTATCTGCTCCTGTTGCCAGTGCCATAAGCTGATGTCCCAGACAAATGGCAAAAATAGGAATATCTGTATCATAGAGCTTACGAATCTCAGCAATGATCTCTGTACATTCCTTAGGATCTCCAGGTCCATTGGAAAGCATGATACCGTCAGGCGCTGCGGCAATGATTTCCTCTGCTTTGGTCTGTGCGGGATATACTGTTACGTCACATCCTCTGGACTTTAAGGAATAAGCAATATTAGCCTTGGTTCCAAGATCCAGCAGTGCGACCTTCTTTCCCTTACCGTTAAGTTCTTTTACAAGAGATGGCTTCTTCTCGCGAACTCCCTGTTCAAAAGCTGTTGCATCGAACTTCGCACTTCCTGAGATTGCACCGTTCTCTGTCAGGCTCTGTGAACCCTTCACTTCATATACATGGTCACATGTAACCTTCTCAACTACCTTACCAGTGGTATAAGCTTTTAATCTTGGAAGAATTTCATCAAAATTATAGTTCTCATTCGTGGTAATCATGCCATTCATTGTGCCCTTTTCACGAAGGATCTTAGTCAATGCTCTTGTATCAATGCCTGCGATACCGGGAACTCCGTTCTCCTCCAGAAACTGCTGAATGGAAATATCTGCTCTGAAATTGCTGTAATTTCTTGACAGTTCTCTGACAATGAATCCATCCGGCCATGGCTTGCGTGACTCCATATCATCCTTGCAGATTCCATAGTTGCCAATCAATGGATAAGTCATGCAGACTGCCTGTCCCGCATAGGAAGGATCTGTCAAGACCTCAAGATAACCTGCCATAGAAGTATTGAATACAATTTCACTAATTACTTCTTTGTCTGCACCGATATGAGTTCCCTCAAACACAGTGCCATCTTCCAATATTAAAAATGCCTTCATCTCTTTACCGCGCCTTTCTAATATAATAATAATGTACCTTTTGCATAATCGTCTAATTATATCACAAGAGTTCCCACCATTCAAGGGATTGTGCATTGGTAAAAGGTACGAAAAAATGTATATTTTTGCACTTTTGGTAGAATAAACATACAAAAAGAGTGAACTTGTCAGCCAAGTCCACTCTTTTCCTGTTTATCCAATCCCAATTGCAGTCCATGCATCTGATGGGATAAGTCCAATATAAGTCTTGCCAGGATTCAACTTAATCTCCTGACCTGTATAATCATAATATTTCGTAATGGCAGTCTCACCATTCTTATACCAGGTGATAGGAATAACCTGTCCATCTGTGAAATAATATCCTGTTGCTGTAGTACTTGGCATATATCCAATTACATTATAGATCAGATATCCATGTGCATCCAGCTGTGCAAAAGAAGATTCCTGCAAAATAACGTTCTTAAATGTCAATGCCTGTCCATCCTCTCCATCTGTATGAAGAGAACCATACTCATAATAATCATAAGTCATTGTGTTGGCATTGTATTTTAACATGGATTTGTTATGTGGGAAAGCAGGAGTCAGATTGATCTGAGTCGCTGATGCCACACCTACTCCACCGTATGTTGTACTAAGCAGTGTCTCTACAGGATTGAAGAGGAAATGAGACTCTCTTTCTCTTGTAGACAGATACAGCGGTGTATAATTCTTGGAATAACCAGCTGCTGCGATACGGTTATTTACCTCACCTGTTGTAACATACTCTGTAAATTCTCTCTTCTTACCATTAGGGATTCTTGCAAATCCGGCACTGAGATTATCTGACCAGGGTTTAGCAAGCCACTCATTGATATAGTAAGGACCACCGTCATGTACGCAGATTGCATTATATTCACCTGCTAAAATAATATTAGTTGGTCTGATGCTGCGGATGCTTCCAATCGTAGGAACTGAATTATAATCCTTGTAAATGCACATCAGTCTGGTGATGCGGTCATTTGCAGTAGAGTTCATCATCTCATATACAATATCTGCTTCGGCTGTACCGAAATGCTTCAATGCAACCTTCTCATTATCTACCATGACTGCAATAGGTCTCTGATCCTTGAGACTTGCACTGATAGGCAGACCCGTCAATTCAGAAGTATATACTTCATCTGCTGCCTGTACCTGTATAGGCTCTGCAAATAAAGCTGCTGCCATTGCAATTGCTGATGCAAGGCAAAGAATTTTTCCTGTTAGGCTCTTAACTTTCATCTTACGAATTCTCCTTTATTCAAAATAGCACTATACAGTATACCCTTTTTTGCCACATTAATCCATAGTATATATTCACATATTTTACAGTCCAGATTTGGTATCTATATTAATAAAGAATCAGATATTCCTCATTAGAGTCAGCCGAAATTACCGCTGTACCCAGCTTGCTGACCTGTTCTGTATATAATAGCTGGTATCCGTTCTGTGCATTTTTCCCAAAGATATAGGCAATGTTGCCTGCTTTGTCTGCCGGTAATGCAACGTTGAGCACTGCCTGGTCAAGAACTGCTGCCCTCTGATTTTTTCTTATATAAAAGGCATCAAATCCTTCTCCAAAATTCAGCGTCTTCTCCAGATATACTTTCAGATTCATCTCTCCATTCCATAAGGCAATGGCATCTGCCGGTACAGTTATGGCAATATTGTGAATGTAGAAATTATAGTCTGCCTGTGACTGCTTCATCTTCGCTACCGCAGTCTGTGGAATCGTCAGCTGTGCTACTCCTGATAAATTAATATCTACTGCAAGTCTGCTCTGTACAGCTTCTGCTGAATCTGCCAGCGGCACCTGCTGTAACGCAAGCTGTGCATTCCTGTATGCAGCATCAATTACCGCATCCCATCCGCTGACCTGTATACCGTCTGCTGTAACATAAACAGGTTCTACGACCTGTGCTACAGTTGCTGCACCGGATTCTCCTGTCTGCTCTGATGACTGTGTACCTGATTCCTCTGACTGTTCTGTTGACTGCGTTGGAGCTTCAGGCTTGGAAGGCTGTAACGGAACATCAGGTTCGGAGGGCTGTGTTGGAGTCTGGGCAATCTTCTTTACCTCTGCCTCAGTCTTACCGCTCTTTACGGCTGTTATGCCATCATAATAAATCGTACCTCTTACCATATTGTCTTCATCTATTGCAGCACTGCCTGCAATCGCATTGACCCACAATCCCACAGACGTAATGCTGTTCTTATCATTCTCCAGTCCACCAGCCGGATTGCCTGCAATATCTCTTGCCACAAATAATGCAAAAGGAATCGTTACAAGTACAGGTTCTGTACCCGCTTCACAATACGCATCATTGAGATTCATATAGTACTCATAGACATTGCCGCCCGCAGTGATCTGAATGACTGTCTTTTGCTGCTTACCATCCGGTACTGTCCAGAACTGTAATGCATCACAATCCGTCCAGTCCACTTCCTTGGAAATGGTTGCACCTGCCCAGCCATCCGAAGTCTCCGCATACTCGAATTTCATGACATATTCACCTTCGTAGCTGTAGTCCCTGGACAGACTGATGGTAATACTGCTGCCTGTCGCCTTATTCGTAGTCCAGTTCTTAGTCAGCATCGTATCTACGCCATAGTAGTTCTCGAATCCATCAATTTCGTAAGGGTCCTGTTCCGGCTCTGGAATGTTAAATGTAGCACGAATGGTATCTATGGTTGTTCCATTCATCACCAGACTGATCGTACCTACTGCTTCGCCAAGTTCGTTTAAAGTCTCCTGATCCAGCTGTGCCGTTGCATAACCATCCGTAATCTGTGCCTGAAGAGTAATGTTTTTGTCTTTTCCTGAAAGGACAAATGTAACCTGATCTGTGTCAGTCACACCGCTTACCCTGGCAGTCAGCTCGATAGCTTCCAGAATTCTGTTACCTGCAACAGGGGATACAATATAGCCGCTCTGCGTTGCTGTTGATTTTGCCTGAATGCTCACAGTCTTCATCTGCTCCAGAGCAGCTTTCTGATTGACGGCAAAAATGCTGTTATCCTGATTAAAGAAACGGATAAAGGAATCCATCATTTCATGACCATGCTTCGTACCATCTTCTTTTACAGATTTCACATATGGCGTATAGAAGCCGTCCTTCTCACCGAAATTAGCCCACACCAGATAGTAGGAAGCATTGCTGCCCTTTACTGCATTTAAGATTTCCTGATGCCAGTCAGGTCTTGCATTGTCTTTTTTCAAAAGTGCAGTCTGATTGTCACCCTCTGCAACATCATGGGAAGTACCTGTCTCAGTCACTGCCACCAGCTTGCCATGTGCCTGTGCAAAATCATCCACAATCTGTAGTTCTTTCGTGAAGTTAGTCACAAAGGAATCGCCCTGTTGTGGATTGCTGTGGTACATATCAAAACCAACCATATCTACATACCCATCACCAGGATAACGGGCAGCGTATTCTTCTACGGAAGCCGCTTCTGAACCCGGTCCATATACATAGAGGAAATTATGTACATTCTTCTCATCCCTCAGATACTCTACTGTGTACTTGTACACGCTCTTATAGGTCTGCTCATCACAAAATGCAGCTCCCCACCAGAACCAGCTTCCTGTATTCTCATGGAAAGGACGGAACAGTACTGCACCATTTACCTGATGTGCATAATCAGCTACCATATCGAGATAAGCGCAAAATGCATCATTATATGCGCCTCCCGGCAGAATCTGATTCATGACATCCCCTGTCAAAAGGTTAGGCGTATATCCACTGAAGTTATATTCTGCATAACTGACCCCTGTGTCATTTCCTGTTTTAGATACAGAACTGAAATTAGGCATATGTAATGACAGGGTAGCAATTGCGCCATTTCTGATATTGTAGTTGGTCAGAGCTGCTGCCGCAATCACGTTTTTCTCAATCTGCGTAGATGCCTGATTGATCTGTGCCGCTACAGAATCATATGCGCTGTCCTGTCCCTGCATTTCGCTCAGATAACGGTCTGCAGAATACTCATCTCCTACCAGAGAAAGACCATCCAGACCGATCACACCGGTATAGGAGCCTACCACATCCATGGTATCAGAGCAGGATAAATCACTGCTTCCAGCCTTATGACTGGTATTATTCTGCTGTCCGAAGATCACACTGTCCGTCTTGCCCACAGCCTGAAGATATGCGTACACCTGTTTTACGCTGTCTGTTGCCCGTCCATCCACCAGCGTAATATCCTTTGCAATGGCACTGCTTCCTGCACCTGTTACCAGGGTATCACCCTGTACAGTAATCTGCATATCCTGTCCTGTTACCTGCTCTGTTGCATCCACATATATGTCATCTTCCTGTTTTGTTTCTTCCCCATTCTCCAGGCTCACATTGCCGTAGTAAACAGAGCCTGTATAATTACACATCCAGCCTGCAAGCTTAACTGTAAATTCTGCCAGATAATCTTCTGTTATCTCATCACCAAATGTAAATGTCACATGTGCCTTTTTATATATTTTGCCATCAATTTCTACTTCTTCTGCGAAGTCTGCACTTCCAAGCTCCGGTATTACATCATTTTGTGTCCAGGTCCAGTTACTGCCAAGCCTTGCAATGCCCTGTACTTTCAAAAGTCCATCATATTCTGCATTTTCAGAGGGAATGTACAGATCAAAGGATACCTTCGTTCCACTGTTCAGGGCAACATCCGAATGCAGTCCCAGATGATTCTCTCCCTTGTCATCCCAGCCGCTTGTGCTGTCAAAGGTCAGCTCCTGTCCATAAAATTGCTGTAACTGAGCCTCTTCCACTTGTATCTCTGCTGCCAGAGCTACCTGTTCCTCTTCTGCGATTTCCGTCAATTCTTCTGTGGTCTCTTCCTCACTCGTTTCTTCTTCTGAAATTACTTCCTCTGAAACCTTCTCTTCCAGTGCATCCTCCTTTGATGATTCCCCGGTTGTGGATTCTGTTGTTTCTTCTGTTTCCTGTTCTACAGTACTCTCCTTCTCCTGCACTGTAGATGTTTTCTCTGTCTCCTTCTCCTGTTCTTCTTCACTTTCAGAAGTTGTTTCCCCTTCTACAACATTCTCCTGTGATACTTCTTCTGCATAGACCATGCCACCTGCCACATTGCAGGATGATACTGCCAGAATACCAGCCATACCAATAGAAAGCATCTTTACAACCTGTCTTCTCTTCACGCTTATACCTCCCTGTGTATACTTTGATGTTTGTTCGCGTTGCGACTGATTCATTTTAAAAATAAATTTAGCTCATTTTAGTTATTTTAATTTACTAATTTATTTTTAATTTTACTCATAAACAAATTATACAAATGGTTCATATAAACGTCAATTAAGAAAAATAAAATGTCCGTTTTGCACATATTTTAATTAAATTAATTCAGTTTGTAATACTATAAATCGTAATATTCACCAGTTTTTAGTCTTTTAATTAATTGTGCCATTTATTCCAGGCAACAAAAAAAGACTCTATTGCATCTTATACAATAGAATCTTTTACTTTCTTAATCAATCCAGCTGTGAATATGGAATGAATGATTCCGGAGTATCATCATGCTTTCTCAATGCTTTCTCCATCCAGATCATATCGACCCAATGACCGGATTTGTATCCTGAATGGTGAAAATGCGCTACTGTCTGGAATCCCATTCTCTCATGAAACTTCTCACTGTCTGGATATGGATATGCAATACATGCACAGAGGTTATATACATTCTGCGCATACAGAATCTTCTCAAGTTCTGTATACAAGAGTCTGCCCACACCCTGTCTGTGTACGCCGTCCTTTACATAGACAGACAACTCAACTGACCAGTCATATGCCTCTCTGGACTTGAATGCAGAAGCATAGGCATATCCCAGTAATTCACCTGTTTCACTCTGTGCAACCAGGTATGGATACCGCTCCAGTGTATGTGCAATCCTGTCTGCAAACTCCTGCACAGATGGGGTCTCATACTCAAAGGACACATCTGTATGTTCTACATATGGTCTGTATATTTCCAATAACTCTGCTGCATCTTCAATGGATGCTTCTCTCACGGATACCATAACCTAGTTCATGCTCCTTATCTGGGCGAACAGATCCAGGTCGCTCTGTGTAAGTTTCATATTGGTGTTATACTCTCTGCCATCAGCGCTGGTAACTTTCACTTCAATAATGGTGTCTACACCGATTCCATCCCTGCCTACTGCCTGACAAAAAGGCATGAACTTGGGATGATTTCTGTTGAAAGTATCCCATGCATTCTTAATCTTCATGACGCTTCCGAAATCTATCATTATTCTTCTCCACTCCGTTATGCTAAATATACAACATCTTCATCTTTCAGATTCGTATCTTCCATGGCGGCTTTTGCCTCGTCTTCCTGATAACGATTAATATAAAAGGAAAACTTCTTCTGGCTTTCAAATAAGCCCTTCTTCCTGTTACGTACTTTATCTACCTTGATCAGATAAGATACTCCATGCTTCAGGAAAGTCTTCTCAATCGCATTTTTTATCTCTTCTTCATATGTTTCAACAAAAGCGATTTCTCTTCCATTATTCTTTTCCGCCATTATGTACATCCTTCTTTCCGGCAATGATTCAGGAACTATACCTGCCAGAATTACCTCTCATTAACCTTACTTCAAATATTATATCCAAAGCATATGGATTTGACAAGATGTATTTTATGTAACCATCCGAATTTCATTGCAATTTCATTAAAAAAGAAACCTCAGGTTTCATTTTAAACCTGAGGTTTCCTGTCTGCTTATTTAAAGTACTTCACACCTGACTCAAAGATTTTAAGATCCTGTTCGCCATAGATGTTGATTGCTACGGATTCACCACGTCTCTCTACATGTGCCATCTTGCCCAGGCATCTGCCATCCGGTGAGGTGATACCTTCAATTGCAGCATAAGAGCCGTTTACATTCCACTCTTCATCCATGGAGATATTACCATTGAAGTCTGCATACTGTGTAGCGACCTGACCATTCGCAAATAACTTGTCAATCCACTCCTTAGGAGCTACGAAACGACCTTCACCATGAGAAGCAGGTGTTACATAGGTCTTACCAAGCTCTGCAAGCTGTAACCAAGGGGACTTATTGGATACGACCTTGGTGTATACCATCTTGGAGATATGACGGTTAATCGTATTGAATGTCAATGTAGGAGAATCTTCCTTCTGACCTGTGATCTCGCCATAAGGAACCAGACCTAATTTAATCAGAGCCTGGAATCCGTTACAGATACCAAGTGCCAGACCATCTCTCTCGTTCAACAGCTTCATAACAGCTTCCTTCATCTTCGCATTCTGGAACGCTGTCGCGAAGAACTTCGCACTACCATCCGGTTCATCGCCTGCGGAGAATCCACCAGGGAACATGATGATCTGTGCCTGTCCGATAGCCTTCTCGAATTCATCTACAGATTCACGGATATCCTCTGCTGTCATATTACGGAACACCTTGGTAATGACATTAGCACCTGCACGTTCAAATGCCTTGGCACTGTCATACTCACAGTTTGTTCCTGGGAATACAGGAATAAATACGGTAGGCTTCGCTACTTTATTCTTGCAGATGTGGATATCAGATGCCTGATACAGTTTAGTTTCAATTGCATCTGTAGCCTTTACTGCCTTAGTAGGGAATACCTTCTCCAGCTTGCTCTTCCATGACTGGAGAGCTTCTTCTTCGCTGACTTTTACATCTTTATATACAAATCCGGCATTTTCAGGAAGAACGGTTGCTACAACACTGTAAGCAATTCCACTTTCTTCCAGTGCTTTCATACCCTCTGCGGATACTTCTGCAATCATATTGCCGATTTCATTTGCAAACAGTTCCTTAGCTGATAAAGCATCTGAGAATTCTACACCAAGCTTATTACCAAAGGACATCTTGGCTGCGCTTGCCACGATACCTGCACCATCCAGCGCATAGGCAGCTACAATGGCTCCCTTCTTAATCAGTGCGGAAATACCATCAAAGAGCTTCATGACTTTCTCATACACAGGAATATCGTACTGATCTTTCTCAATACGGAACACAACAAGCTTGTCTCCTGCGTTCTTCAGCTCTGGTGTAATGATGTCTTTTTCCTTCGCTACATCTACTGCAAAAGACACTAATGTAGGAGGTACATCAATATCGTTGAAGGTTCCTGACATGGAATCCTTACCACCGATAGAAGGCAGACCGTATCCCATCTGTGCATCATATGCACCTAACAATGCTGCAAAAGGCTGGCTCCAACGCTCAGGATCTTCTGTCATACGTCTGAAATATTCCTGGAAAGTGAAACGGATCTTGCTGTAATCACCGCCAGCTGCCACGATCTTAACCATAGATTCTGTTACTGCATAGATAGCTCCATGATATGGGCTCCATGAGGACAGATACGGATCAAAGCCATAGCTCATCATGGTAACAACATCTGTCTTGCCCTTTAATACAGGAAGCTTCGCTACCATAGTCTGTGTCTCTGTCAACTGATACTTGCCACCATAAGGCATGTATACACTGCCTGCACCGATAGAGGAGTCAAACATTTCCACAAGACCCTTCTGTGAGCATACATTCAAATCATTGAGTTCTGCAAGGATTGCTGCTTTTACATCATCTTTTGCAAGAGCTTCTTCTACAGCAGGAACTGCCACCTTGTTCAGGTAATTGTTTTCCTTGACAGGCATATCTACGTATACGTTAGTCTCCTGATGAGCACCGTTGGTATCCAGGAAAGCACGGGATAAATTAACAACTTCCTTGCCTCTCCATTTCAGTACCAGTCTTGGCTCTTTGGTTACAACTGCTACTTCTACTGCTTCCAGGTTCTCTTCTGCAGCATAGCCAAGGAAGGTATCTACATCCTTAGGATCAACTACAACTGCCATTCTCTCCTGAGACTCGGAAATAGCCAGTTCTGTTCCGTCAAGACCTGCGTACTTCTTGGGAACCTTGTCCATATCAACAACCAGACCATCAGCCAGCTCACCGATTGCTACAGATACACCGCCTGCACCAAAGTCGTTACATTTCTTGATGATCTTGCTTACTTCTTCTCTTCTGAATAATCTCTGAATCTTACGTTCTGTAGGTGCATTACCTTTCTGCACTTCAGCACCACAAGTCTCAATAGAAGCTTCTGTATGTACCTTGGAAGAACCTGTTGCTCCACCACAGCCGTCACGTCCTGTACGTCCGCCTAACAGAATGATGATATCACCAGGATCAGAATCCTCACGGATAACACTTGCTCTTGGAGCAGCGCCCATAACAGCTCCGATCTCCATTCTCTTGGCTACATAGTTGGGATGATATACTTCCTTTACATAGCCTGTAGCCAGACCGATCTGATTACCGTAGGATGAATAACCGCTTGCTGCACCACGAACCAGCTTCTTCTGAGGGAGCTTACCTTTCAGGGTATCTTCTACAGATACAGTAGGATCTGCTGCACCGGTTACACGCATAGCCTGATATACATAAGTACGTCCTGACAACGGATCACGGATAGCACCGCCCAGACAGGTTGCTGCGCCACCAAAAGGCTCAATTTCCGTAGGATGGTTATGAGTCTCGTTCTTGAAGTTTACAAGCCACTCTTCTGTGATAACGCCTTTTCCATCTTCCTTATCAATTTCAATAGGAACTACGATGGAACAAGCATTGATCTCGTTAGACTTCTCCATATCCTCAAGTTTGCCGTCAGCCTTTAGCTTACGCATAGCCATAAGTGCCAGATCCATCAGGCAGACATACTTGTCCTTTCTGCCTGCAAAGATCTCTTCTCTGACAGCCAGATAATTCTGATAAGTAGTCTTGATAGGCTCTGTATAATAATTATCTTCAAAAGTTACGTCCTTTAATTCTGTAGAGAATGTGGTATGGCGGCAGTGGTCTGACCAGTATGTATCCAACACACGAATCTCTGTTACAGAAGGATTTCTCTTCTCTTCATTCTTAAAATAATTCTGGATATGCAGGAAATCCTTAAATGTCATTGCCAGTCCCAGAGAATCATAAAGCTTCTTTAAATCAGCCTCTGCCATATCCTTGAAACCGTCAAAGATTGCTACATCAGCAGGTTCTGCGAACTCTGTTACAAGAGTTTCAGGCTTTACCATGTCTGTCTCTCTGGAATCTACCGGGTTGATACAGTAGGATTTGATCTTGGCAAATTCATCATCGGAAATCTTGCCTACCAGTAAATATGTTACGGCAGTCTTAATAATGGGATCTTCGTCTTCCTTCAGGAATTTTACGCACTGTACTGCTGAATCAGCTCTCTGATCGAACTGTCCAGGCAGGAATTCTACAGAGAAGCATCTGCCATTTGCAGGCATGTCGAACTTCTCTAAGTATAAATCATCTACTGGTGGTTCAGAAAATACACATTTGCAAGCTTTTTCAAAGGTGTCTTCTGACAGATTCTCTACGTCATAACGAATGAAAATCCTTACCTGCTCCAGGCCATCAATTCCAAGATAGCTCTTGAGCTCTTCTTCAAGCTCTTTTGCTTTTACTGCAAAGGAAGCCTTTTTTTCCACGTAAATACGTTTCACTTTTCCCATTTGTAAGTCCTCCGTAAAAATTGGTATATTTAGTTTTGATACTATCTTAATAAGAATAGCAGTAATTCTGCATTTTTTCAACCGTGGAAATAGACGAAAAGAATTTAAAAATTGTAATTTATTCCATTTGTATGCTACAATATAATCATTGAGAGCTATGTCAACCGTGAAAGGCAGGAGTTATATAGATATGGAAGATATCAAATTTGCATTGCTGATAGACAGTGACAATATCAGTGCTGATTACATTAAGATCATACTGGACGAATTATCCAAGTACGGAACTGTTACTTATAAAAGAATCTATGGAGACTGGACCCGTTCCAACTCAAGCAAATGGAAGGATGTGCTGTTAGCCAATTCCATCAACCCGGTACAGCAGTACAGCTATACGACAGGTAAGAATGCCACGGATTCTGCCATGATCATAGATGCCATGGATATTCTCTATTCTGGTCATGTAAGTGGCTTCTGTCTGGCTTCCAGTGACAGCGATTTCACCAGACTTGCCATGCGTCTTCGTGAATCCGGCATGTATGTCATCGGTATGGGAGAACGTAAGACTCCAGAGCCCTTCCGCTCTGCCTGTGAGAAATTCGTACTGCTCGATCTTTTATCCAATGTTGACACATCCGTTACCAAGGTCGGTAAACACTCCGCCAAGGCAGAACAGGATGCACTGACACCTCTGTCAGAAATTGAGCAGGCACTTGTTAAGATCATCAGTGAGAATGGCAATGATGGTACTTCCATGGATATCGGAGAACTGGGAAGCCGTCTCTCCAAGATGTATCCGACTTTCGATGTACGAAACTATGAATATACGAAGTTCTCCAAATTTCTGGAGGCTGCCGAGTTCAAAAAGTCCATCTCCTTAAAATATACAGAGACTACCGTTACCGCATACCTGCAGGCTGCGGACATCACTTTGGATGATATTCACAAGGAAGTCCTGTCTATCCTGAAACAATGTGAGAAGCACACAATGAATGTAGGCGAGCTTAACCAGAAGCTTTGTAGACGTTTTCCTGATTTTAATATATCTAACTACGGTTATGCCAAACTATCCAAGATGCTGGGAGATTTCAAGGAATGTAAGATCAGCAACTTTGGAAAGATCATATCACTGCGTTCCTGACGTTAAAAAGCCCGACTCTGCGGAGTCAGGCTTTTCTTTTCATCATATCTTCTATTCTAATATCTTTTATTCTACTTCAAGTCCAAGCGTTCCCATAATGTAATTTATGGTATCATCTGCTGCTTTTTCAGAGATTCCAGTGGTTCCTGCTGCTACTTTAAGTCCTTCCATTGCATAGGAAATAGTCGCTGCTGCCGTTGCTGGATTCTCACAGACCATCCATTCTTCTTTCACGCCATCTGTAATGATCTGTTCCAGAAGTCTGGCATTCTCTTCTTTTTGTCTGCTGACCACACTATCCTGTGCATTGGCAGACAGATATTCATAAGTTGCTGTAATCAGATTGTCTTTTGCAAGCATTTCCTTCTTGCAGATATCCAGATACAGCAGTAACCGGTCACCTGGTGCTGCATTCTCCGGTAAAGAAGCCTCATAGCTACTCTTTGTATTCTGTGTCTGCTGTTCCAATACTGCCTCGAACAGATCTTTTGTATTGCCAAAATACAGATATAGCCCGCCACGACTGATGCCGCATGCATCCACGATATCCTTCATGGTCACATCCTTATATCCTCTTTTTGCAAATACCTCTTTTGCTTTCTCAATGATATACTGTTTCTTCTGTGTTGACTTATCTCCCATCTCCAGCTCCCCAATCTTATGCCAATGGCTTTTTTATCTCTAATAATTCCTTCAATCGCTGAAGTATTGCAAGAAATATACCGTTCTTTACGCCTTCTGTCCAGTATGTGCCGCGTACTTCACCCTTCAGGATATACTTTGACAAAATATCACCCAGTACGTCAGTCTCCATCAATGTACATCTCTCAATCAGCTTCAGCTCATCCTGTACACTTCGAAGTCTGTATCTTGAGAAAGTATATACATAATTACGATTCATAAAGCGTGTTGCCTTGGCTTCCTTCACAAAAGACAACAATGTGGAATCATATACCGGAACCGGCATGGAATTCGCCTCTATTCCTTCGCCCTTATAAATATTGGAAGCATCTCTGCCGCTCGCCGCCTGCAACCAGCCCTCATAGCGCAGCAGTTTCATTGTATCATCCTGATAAAGTGCAATTACCTCATCTCTGGAAAGTTTCTCACTGTCCTGCATAATCAGCAACACCTTCTTTCTTTTTATATCTAGTTTAGCATAAAAACTCGAATTGTACACTATCTGATCGAGAAGTTTTTCATATTTCGCCTTGTGATATTTTGAAATAGAGCTTATAATCCCAAATAAGAAAGGCAAGGTGAATCTTATGAAAAAGGTACTCCGATTTTTGTTAAAACCATTATCTTTCATGCCGGCGCTGATTATCATGTATTGTATCTACTCTTTTTCTGCACAGGATGGCGTTGCCAGCTCATCCCTGAGTTATAAAGTATCATATAATGTAGTAGAAATTACAGATCATATCCTCAATCTTGATCTGAGCGATGCACAGATTCTACAAGGTATACATCATATTCATTTCTATGTCCGTAAAACAGCTCATTTCTCTGAATATTTTCTGTTGGCAGTCTCTATTGCCTGCCCTTTATATGTATATGGAATACGTGGCATATGGCTGTTGCTGACTTCAGGATTATTCTGTATTGGTTTTGCATCTCTGGATGAGTTCCACCAGCTCTATGTTTCGGGACGTTCCGGTTCTATTAGGGATGTCTGCATCGACAGCAGTGGTGCATTTTTCGGTATTATTGTGACTCAGATACTGTGCTATATTGGTCGCAAATGCATCTTTGAACCACTTGGTCTGCACAATAAATCAATATAGTGTCAATATAGCGCAATATAATTATAGATTATTTGATATGTACGATGTATGATAAATACATGTTTAGCAGATATGCTAGACTTGCTAATTAGCAATTCCGGAAGAATTCCCCTTTTACACAAACAAGAAGTTCGAGCAATCGGACTTCTTTGTTTTGTTCTTTTATTGCCAATTGACATATTTAAAATGGGGCACTCATATCACTATGAGCGCCCCTGTTTTTTAGATTTCTTTAATTACGGTGTCGAATGCCTCCAGTCTTATCTTCTCTGTTCCATATTCTGTGTTTATCGTAGTCTCCTGTACAGAATCTGAATTATTAATTACGATTAGAATTCTGCTTTCAGGATAATAAGCACATTCCATATCAGCATTATCTGTCAGATAATTACCGTCAACTGCTTCTCCGCAAGACTGCAGAATCAGATTCAACAACATCTTTGTATTCTGATTGTTTACACTAAAGGAAGACATATAGATGCCGTAGCCTTTTCCAAAGCTGTTTTTTGTCATAAGCGGATTATTGCCCTTTGCTGCCAATACCACTGCCTTACCGTCTGTAAGATGGCATTTTACTTTCTCAGGAATCTCACTGCCCTGTGGCATTACCTCGGCTGCCGCCTTCTCATCTACTTCAAAGCTCCACTGTCCATGGCATACTCTGTCAATAATATCCTTATCTACACCAAGTACCGGTGCCATTCTGAAATAACTGTCATAGCCTTCTACTGCGGAGGGTTCATCCACACCGATGAAGGTTCCGCCTTCATATACCCACTTCGTCAAAGCAGATACTACTTCGTCATCCTTCCATGCGTCACCGCCGCTCCATGCTGAACCGGCTGCACCTGCATTGATGACTACATTTACATCTTCCAGTGCACCCTTCTTCACATCTTCAAAGTTAATGAATTTAACTTCAACAGGAAGTCCGCTCAATGCTTCATTAATATGAATCAGGTCATGCATATATGTCTCATGGAAATGTCCTGATAAAGACCAGGAACGCATACTTCCCCAATAATGCAGTACTGCTACCTTGGTCTTGCAGCTGTATGGCTTACCAGCCTTGTGCAGATCTTTCAGTGCTCTGAATTCATCTGATATCTTTTCGATATAATCCACAAAATCTGGAAAATCCTGTACTAGATGCAGATAACCGCCAAGACCGATTCTGTCTATTGGTGCACGAAGCAGTGCACGTCTTACACTGTTCCAATACTTCTTGGCATCCAGTGTAGGATTGCCGCCTTCCATAAATGTAGGAAGTCCTCCCAGACCTACAGGGAAAAGATATGGATGCAGACGCAATTCATGTACATCAACGTCTACTCCTGCACACAATCTGGCTTCATAGCCTGAGAATACGCATTTAATCAGGCCATCAAAGCCAAACTTCTTGAATTCAGGCTTATATGGTTCTATACCAACCCAGCTGTCATCATAGAATACATATGCTTTCTTTCCATATTTATGTACAATATCAATTAATTCCTTACCAAAACCAATAACAAAACGATTAATAAAATTAATCCAGTCTGTCTTTTTCTGATTGCCCGGCATATGTGTTACATGCAGCTTGCCCTGATTGATAAAGTCTTCTGCTGTCAGCTGATAACCATATACTTTGGCAAATTCATCCAGTGCACGGGGGCTTACTGTAAAGTCATAGGATGCCCAGTCAGAATAAAGCTGTCTGTTGCGTTCACTGCTTCCCCAGATCCAGACGAAATTATAGAACATGGAAGTGAAACGTACTACGGTTGTAGTCGGATGCTCCTTACACCAGTTCTCCATCCAGTCTTTGAGATATTTCTGAGTCTCAGGATATACAGGATCAATCTGCATCAAATGCTCTTTATCCCAATGGTTCGTTGTATGATTATACATGGAGATCTCTTCCCAGATACGGTAAGCCAGAAAGTTTACTGTATAGGAATGCCATGGAGTAATATCATGCAGTTCTACGCTGTTATCTGCGCTGTTGTAGCTCCACTTGTCTGTTGAAACAACGCTGTCAGTTGTTCTGTCATATACCTGCCAGTATTTGAAAGCTGCTTCACTGTCATTAACACGGAACTGTTCATCAAAGAAATCATCCATAAGTCCAATGCGCAGTGTATTCTCTGTTGCTACCTTGGGTGATGTCATCAGAAATGTCTGCTGCAATTTATCCTGATTCTCTTTTGCCCATGCATTATGATCTCTGATAATACAGATAGTAGAATAAATTCCATATCCTGCATTGGTGATTTCATCTGATAAAACAGTACCATCACTGTCTCTGATCACATCAGCTCCCCATTTATCTGCAAGCTCCAACGTGAGCTTCTCATACCCTGCCTCTCCCGGCAAAGTAAAACCGCCTTTTCTCTTACTCATAGCTGCCTCCTCACATTACATTTTAATCATACTTTCTAATTCTTCTACACTTCGGATCTGTCCTGCTGCTTCCTTATCCTGTTCATACCAGACAGTTCCTGATGTTACATTATCTAAATGAAGTGATACCTCTCCAAGTTCCCATTCACCATGCCTCGTCATAAAACCTGCCAATCTGCTGTAAGCTTCTGCATAATTGCCAGTCGTCATCTGTCGGCAATATTCCTTAACTGCCATTCCTGCAAGAAGATATGCCCCATAATCATTTGGATGGGTAAAATCCTTAGGATAATAATATCTTGCTGTCTGCTCAGGTCCATTCTGAATAATAAAGTCTTTACTTGCCCCATGCAGATCAATTACCGGAATCTGATAACGGGCTGCTGCCAATTTGCATGCCTGTGCATATTCCTCAAGAAAATCAGCATACACGCCGCTGACACGCCAGGTATTCCTGCACACAGGAGTAACAAGAATCGGATATGCCCCTATAGCCAGAGTTTCTTCTATATAACGGCACAAAGCTTCCATATAGCCCTCTTTTGCCCTTAGATTAGCCAGCTTCTGATCGTTATGTGCAAACTGGATCATCAGATAATCACCAAATCTGATATGCGCCTGAATAATGGCATAATGTCCCTCTGTCCTGAATGTCTCAACGGTCTGCCCTGAATGTGCATGGTTAGACACAGCTATCTTACCGTTCAGATACGCCGGAAGCATCTGTCCCCAACCCGCAAAGGCAACCTCTGACTGATAAGGATACAGTGCCGGCTGGTCATTTACTGTAGAATCCCCCGCAATATAAATCGTTGGACAATTTACCTGTTTTATATTGATCCTGCACAGGTTCGCATTCTCCCCTATCAGGGTAATATCAATGCTTTTGCGCTCATAGATACAGTTTCTGCCCATAGGTATGATGTCACAGGCATTCATAACAAAAGTCAACGACTGCTTCTGTTCTTTTCCCGCAGCCCTGCATACAAGCCTCCTGGGTCCTGCAAAAATCATAACCTCTGACTCTGACTGATATTCCAGAGTAATCTGATAGTTACCGCACCGCTCCACATCTGCCCGGAAACACAGAGGAATCATACACCTCTCCTGTATACCAAGCTGACAAGCCGCATACCGTTCATCTACGTGACAGCCCAGATCATCTGTGATGATTCTGGTCACTTCGCCAATTGTATCAGCGTATGCCGGAACAAAACCGGAACTTAACTCCGGCAGCCGAAGCATTTCATTGCTGCGACAATTGGCTTCTGTTACAAAGCCATATCCAAGTCCGGCATCATATAACTGCTCTCCAGTAACTGCTATCTCTTTGCTTCGACTATCTGTATTTAGTTTTTGATTTTTGTTTCCAAATACATAAGTCTTTGCATACATTTTATAAGGCACCGTCTTTCTGGATATCATCGGACACCCATAATGTAGCAAAGAAAGACAATGCTAATCCCTGTCCCCATCCCTGGATATATGCTTTTGGAATACCACGATAACCTTCTGCATCTCTCATGACAGCTGTACCGCCGGAAACGTTCATTACTTTACCGTCTTCACTGACATTTGCCAAAAGTCCCTTGATTGCCTTGTTGATATACTTGCTGTGAAGTGGATTGCCTCTTGTCAGCATAGCTGCTGCAATTCCTGCTGATGCAGAAATCTCTTCGTAAGACTCTGGGTCATCCACTACTGTTCTCCACAGTCCGTTTTCTGTCTGATATACCTTGAGTGCTGCCAACTGCTCATTAAGAGAGCCTGCAATATCAATATATTTAGGATACAGATAACACTTTGGCAGAATGCCGCCTACCTGTGACATGGTAAAAGCAGCCCAGGCATTAGCGCGTCCCCAGTAAATACCGGACATATGGTCTCCTGCAATATTATCATAGCCGTGATACCATAAGCCGCTGCTTGGATTCTGTAAATATTTAATATGCCAATAATACTGATTCAATGCATCATCAATCAGTTCTTCATCCTTTTCCATAACGCCTACACGAAGCATGAGGAATGCTGCCATAAATAAAGTATCGCACCAGCACTGCTCCGGGAAATCATTGTTTGCAGATACTGTATGCTGCAGCACATGGTCTCCAAAACGCAAAGCATCTTTTCTTAAATATGCAATCTTGCTCATCAGAATCTCATGATATTTTTCTTCACCAGTTGCCTGATACAGAGTAATCAGGCAATGTCCCATTGCGCAGGCATTTACAGTCCACACCTTAGGCAATCCCAGATCAATCAATTCATCTATACGATCTTTTAACAGCTCCAGATATTCTTTCTTTCCTGTCTTCTCATAAGCATCTGAAATTCCATAATATGCAACACCGCATGGCCAGTCCCATGTCAGATCCATATTCATGGTCTTTTTTACAATTTTGTCAATTACCTTCTCAAGCTCCTGTTTGTCATACTCCAGCTTTAACATGATTCGTTCCTCCTCGTTCCTATCTTTACACTTCTCAACGTGTCATTTATCATCCGAAATTATGAACAGATTTACTTTGTCAAAGATTTCACAACAATATAGATAAACTGAAATCTTTGAAAAAACATACCTGTGTCTTTTTCTTAAAACAGCCCCCAACACTTGTCGGGGGCCGTATTTATTGTTTTACAAATCAGGTTAGATTATATACATATTACTGTGGTAACTTTGTGCTCTGACCAGCTTCGTATGCTTCTTTTCTTTCATCAACGATTGCCTGATATCCAGCATCAGCATACTTCTGAGCTAATTCATCATATAATGCATCGAATTCATCAGGAGAACACATTGTCAACTGATCTCTGTACTCTGTGTAAAGTTCAAGCAGAGAAGCCTGATACTCAGATACGGAGTCAAGTACTACAGCGAAGTTACAGTCAGATACTGCCCAACCTTTTTCAGCTACTTCTAACTGATTATAGTAGTTGTCAATGATATCCTGTGTGAAGTCCTGAGGCAAGTTCTGAGGAGAAGCAGAAGCGATAACATCCTCGATTGTACCTGCTGTTCTTGCTTCTACTGTAACACACCAGTAATCCTTAGAATTGTTGTAGCCCTGCTTAGCATCACCGCTGTAATCAGCTACAGTTGCCGGAAGTCCATTATCATCTAAGTTGTAGTTCTCGCCTTCAATACCCCACTGCATTGTGAAGAGGTTATCTTCCTGAGTCATCCACTCCATGTACATCCATGCAGCCTTAATCTCATCCTCTGTTGCCTGTGAAGAGAAGCCAATCATCATACCAAAAGGATTGTTTGCTCTGAATGCAGGAACTGTGCCGCCTTCTGTATCCTCTGTTGTTGCCTGAACCCTAACTGCTAACTTAGCATCCGGATTCTGTGCATAGAAAGAATTTAACCAGTCCATATCTGCTGAAATATAACCGGAGTACTGTACGCTGTCACCATTGATGAAGCCAGCCTTAGCTGTTTCAGCATCTGTTACATAATATTCAGGATCAATGAAGCCATCATTGTACTGCTCATTTACTCTCTTTAAAAGTGCCTTATTGGCAGCATCGCCAAGTGCAGGAATTGCATAGTCACCATAGCATGCCCAGTTCTCTTCATCCAAAGGATAAGTTCTGTATGCGTAGTTTTGGTCAACGCCGGCACCTGTTACCATAGAACCTCCCAGAGGATGCTCGCAGATACCCTCATCTACTAACTTCTGAAGCATTTCCTTCTCTTCTGCCCAGGTTGTAGGATATTCAGAATATCCGATCTGCTCTAACCAGTCCTGACGATAGAAAGTAATGTATGTATAGTTTGTATTATAGTAAGGTCTTTCAGCTAATGCGAAATATGTCTCGCCGTCCATCTGTGTATAGCTGATCTGGTCTAAATCAACCATTCTCTGATAGTATGTAGGTGCTACCTTAGCGAACTCTTCAATATCGTAGGTTGTCAGATATCCGTCACCAGCCCACTGAGCTAACTTAGGATAGTCGTATTCCATAAGGATTGTAGGAAGCTCATCACCTGCTGCAAGTAACGCATAGGATGTCAGAACGTCAGAACGTGTGATAGGCACATACTCTACTGTGATATTGTACTTGTCACCGAAGTTCTCCTGTACCCATTTTGTCCAGTAGTTATTGCTTACATCAGGAACACCTTCAACACCTCTGTCGTATACAGGAACTCTTAATGTTACATTCTCTGCAAATGCTTCATATCCATCAATACCTACCACTTCATCAGCTGCTGCTTCTGTTGTTGCTGCATCTGTTGCTGCCTCTGTTGTTGCTGCTTCTGTCTTGGTATCTGTAGTGGATGTGCTTGTGTCAGCACTGCTTCCGCAGCCTGTCAATGTACCCATTGCCATTGCACCTGTCAATGCAAGTGCGATTGTCTTCTGAAGAGTATTCTTCTTCATAATGAAATCCTCCTTTAAATTTAATATAGTTTTATGTAACCCCATTAATTCGGGAAAACTAACCTTTTTAGCCCTTTACTGCTCCTACCATAACTCCCTTTACAAAATACTTCTGTAAGAAAGGATAGATACAGATAATAGGAATTGTTACGAACATGATCGCTGCTGCCTGTAATACTTCAGGAGTACTTGTTACAGCTGCTGCCTCTGACAAAGTAGCTGTCTGTGCCTCTGCAGCAGAGGATACTAACTGTGAAAGCTTATACTGAATCATCTTTAAGCTTTCTGACTTAATGTAATATTTGTTATCTGCGTATGAATTCCAACGACCAACTGCATAGAACAGTGACAGCGTTGCAATGATAGGCTTGGATAACGGAAGTACAATCTTCCAGAGGATTTGAAGATTCGTAGCGCCATCCAGAAATGCAGATTCTTCCAGACTGTCAGGAATACTTGCCTGCAGGTTCGTCTTCATGATCAGCATATTGTACGGAGAATAAATCAGCGGCAGGATCAATACCCACATAGTATCAAGCATATGTAAATCCTTATACAACAAGTAAGAAGGAATCAGACCTGCACTGAAGTACATAGGGAACATCAATATAAAGGTAAAGAATGTCCTGCCCTTTAATCTCTTCTTAGAAAGAGGATATGCTGCGCAGGTACATACTGCCATACCTAATGCCGTAAAAATTGCCGTTACAATAACACTGTAAATCATACTGTATACCATGCTGCCATCTTTAAAGATAGAAGCATAAGCATCTAAGTTAATGCCCTTTGGCCAGAATGCAATCTGTTTTGCCAGAACATAGGAGTTGCCGGAGATGGATTTTGCCAACAAATGAATAAAAGGCAGAATACAGGTCAGACATAAGATTACAAGAATAATCATCATTACAGCATCGCTGACACGGAATTTGTTAATGGCTCTGTTACCATCTGTATTCATTCCTTCATCAACTGCTACATTTTTCTTTTTTGCCATGACTCTACACCCCCTATAACAATCCGTCTTCGCCAAGCTTCTTAGCGAATTTATCTGACAGAAGAACTAATACAAGACCAATCAGAGACTGGAACAGGTTTACAAAGGTTGACATACTGAACTTGCCGCCTGCAAGACCCTTCTCATATACATAGATAGCTAACTGATACTGGAAATCCTTAACCTGTGAGTTGCCAAACTGGTCAAGTCGTTCAAAGTTACTGCCCATAACACGTCCCAAGTTCATGATCAGCAATGTAACTACAGTACCCTTAATGCCCGGCAATGTGATATTCCACATTCTCTGCCACCGGTTCGCACCATCAATCATTGCTGCTTCATACAGTTCACCGCTGATACCTGTGATTGCTGCCAGGTAAATGATGGTTCCCCATCCCATTCCCTGCCATACACCTATCAGCAGATAAGTTACTGCCCAGTGCCATTTTTCTGTCAGGAAAGGAATGCCCTCACTGATAACACCCCAGTTCATCAACGCAATGTTTACAAGACCAGTAGATGGTCTGAACATTGTATAGGCAACGCTTCCTACGATAACCCAGGAAAGGAAGTGAGGCAGATAAAGAATTGTCTGTGTTACCTTCTTAAATCTGGGATAACGGAGTTCATTCAGCATCAATGCCAAAATAATAGGCATTGGGAAACCTACCAGTAAATCCAGTAAGTTAAATACAATAGAGCTCTTCAATGCTCTGTGAAAATCAGCGTCCTTGAATACCTTTATGATAGTCTTCATACCAACCCATTCACTGCCGCTGTAGCCCTTTGCAGGTTTGTAATCCATGAAAATCATTCTTAATCCCGGATAAGATGCATAATTGAAAATAATGACCATTGCAAGTGGGAACAAAAGCAGCAGATATAACTGCCAATCCCTCTTGAAAGCATTTTTCCAGCTTGTTTTTGCGCCTATCGGAACATTTGCTTTTTTTGCTTTACTCATACTAATGTAACCTCCCAACCGATGTCTATACGGTTATTTTGTATAGTTTATTGGCTTTTATGAGTATATTATTATACATTTTGGATTTTTTTTCTATTCAGAGCAATAAAAATACTATGCAATTCTGACCATTTATGTTATACTCATTTTTGTCAAGGATATAAAACATGCTTACATTTCATATTGCATATTCCTTGTTGATGTACATATTGTCTACATTTTCTAAAGATTTTTTTTAAAGCAATATAATATTTTACTTTTATAAGTAAGTGTAAATATTTATATTTTCAGTCTTTGGTTGTTTTTGATTAATTGTACACTTTTTCTTGTCATATACTTTCATTTTCTATGCAGTTTTGACCATTTATTGTAGTTGACATGATCATTATGACTTGATTCACAAGACACAGTTAGGAGGCTTTCTTATTATGGCTAGAAAAAAAACAGGGGTATCTGAATACCGTAATTACTATCTGCCTTACGATTTTCCTGTTTTACTGCTTTCAGGCGAACACTGGAAGATATCCAGCGTTCCCAGTAAAAATCTTCATTTCCACAATTGTCTGGAAATTGGTGTATGCCACTCGGACAGTGGCTATATGGAATTCATTGGTAAAAAAGATCCCTTATTGTTCAGGGAAGGGGATGTGACCTGTATTCCTAGAAATATTCCTCACACAACCTATAGTTCTCCCGGCACAGAAAGTCACTGGTCCTACTTGTTCATGGACCCTGCAGAATTGTTCCGTAATATCTCTCCGAATTTCGGCAGAGATTTTGACCTATCCCTACCGGCATTCAAGAATTATAAGCATATTCTCAGCCGTGACGAATATCCCCAGGTATATCAGCTTACTATGGCTGTTATTAGAGAAATGGAAGAAAAGAAACCTCATTATCAGACGAGTGTGACTGGATTACTTCTGGCATTGTCCATCGAACTGTATCGAATCCAGAGCGAGGGCGGTTCCAATATAGCTCCTACCAACCAGCCACCTGAGAATGCCATGGTTATCTCTCCGGTACTGGATTATATTGAGGATAACTATGCACAGCAGTTTGATATCAACTATCTGGCTGATATATGCAGACTAAGTCCCACACATTTCAGACGGCTCTTCCACTCTATTATAGGAACAAGTCCGCTGGATTTCGTAAACAACACGCGAATCACCAAAGCCTGCAATCTGCTGAGAAGTACAGAATATTCTATTCTGGAAATATCTGAAATGGTCGGCTTCCGCTCCGTATCCAGCTTCAACCGACATTTTATGGATGTGATGCAGATCACCCCCAGAGCCTACCGTAACGAGACCCTGCAGGTGAAAGAAAATCAGGAGAAATTATCCATTCTGGAATATAAAGGATGGATGTATCCTGAGAAATAAAATCATTAAGGCTTGCTGCAAAATTAACACAGGATGAACTTGCAGGTAAATTGGATATCAGTAGTCAGGCAGTATCAAAATGGGAAAACGGATCATGTGCACCCGACATATATATGTTGCCGAAATTATCGGTAATATTTGGTGTGACCATTGATGAGTTATTTGATATCACCGTAGAAAATAAACTCCATCGAATTGAGAATATGTTCGTAATTGAATCAGCAATATCCGATGAAACCTTTAACAATACTGAGAGATTCCTGAAAGAACAATTAGAAAGTTATCAGGATAAAGCAAAAATTTATTCCTTATTAGGGCATTTATATTATCATCGTATGACGTGTGACAGTTATTGGGTAAGTTATTATGCCAGAAAAAGTTTAAAGGAAAATCCGGATGAAAAAGAAGCAAAATGGTTTTTGCAAATGGCTGAAGGAGCTGCAAGCTCCGATTGGAATATAAGCCAGCACAACAAGACAATCAGCTTCTACAAGGAAATGATACATAAATTTCCTGATATTTCCCACCTTTATTTAGATCTGATTGAAAATCTGCTTATGGATTGGCGCACGGCTGAAGCACATGATACGCTGAAACAATATAAATGTGTTCAAGGGCATCAGGAAAAGGAAATCCTAATTTACGAAGCTAAAATTGCTACGCTTGAAGGAAAATTCCAAGAATCTGAAAAATGGATCAATAAGTTATTGTCAGATTTTCCAGATGACTGGGTAGCTCTTTTTAAAGCGGCTGGATATTATGCTGAACACTGTGATTATGAACGGGCATTAAAATATTATAAAGAATCGTACGAAAAGGCGGATACTCCAAAATACACAGATTCACTATTAGCCCAAGCAATTATTTATGAAATACAAGGGAACTACACAGAATCAATAAATTGTTATAAAGAAACCTAATATGTTTTTCTTGATTTCACTTGCGATAATTCAATGTTCACAAATTTTACTACTGTTACATGCCCATTTCTTCCAGTTCTTTCAACATAAATTCTTCCAATTTTCTCTTGTCCGGCAAATGGAGCATATATGTTGAAACAAACAGCTGGTTATCCATTCCTGATAATGCATATTCTACCATCTGCGAACCTTTATCGGTGCAAAGCAAAATTCCAACTGGTGGATTGTCGCCCGGCATCATTTCATTCTTTTTGTAGTAACCTACATATGCATTTAATTGACCTAAATCCTCATGCTTAAACTCGTCATTTTTTAATTCAATAATAACATTGCAGTGCAACAATCTGTTATAGAAAACCAAATCTATGAAATAATATTTATCATCAATTATGATACGCTTTTACCTTGCTTCAAAGCAGAAACCTTGTCCCAATTCAAGCATGAATTCCTGCAAATGGTCCATCAATGCCTGTTCTAAATCGGATTCACTTACGGCTTCCTTAGCATCCAAACCAAGAAATTCAAAGGTAAACGGGTCTTTGATTGTTAATGCATTTGAACTTGCATTTTCTACCGATTTTTTCAACAACATTTCCGGATTTTTACTGATTCCGGCTCTCACAAACAAATTCGTTTTAATTTGCCTTCGAAGCTCTCTTACGCTCCAATTGCATTTCATACATTCTGTTTCATAAAAAAATCTTTCAAAAGCATCCTCAATAACCATAATTTCCCTAATGTGGGAAAAAGAGAGATTGCTTACCAAAACTTCCGGCTTTGTTTCAAATTGGTGCGACACTGTCGAACTTTTTTCAAAATCCGGTAATTCAAATTGGGTCGACACCGTCGCACCAATTTGCGGATACAACAAATAGAAATTACGGCAGAGCTTGAATAATGTGGAGTTCATTCCTTTTTGTGAAATTTCTTTTTCCAAATTTTTCAAGAGCTGTGCTCCATATTCAGCTCTGTCACTTCCAGCCTGTTCATATTCTACGATATAGTATCCAATCGCCCAATTTCGTAAAGTCATAAGCTGATTTACAGCACTTTTGGCTGTAGAACCTGCTTTGTCATTTATGCTTTTTATAGAATTTGCTAATTTTTCAAACTTCATGGTATTATCCCCTATTTGAAATGATTGTTTTGGCATTTATTATAGTAGTATCACCTGTTTATATCAATCTTGGAAAAATAATTGGGATGTGTTGCCAGCTCGTACAACAGAGCGGTATCAATCCGCTTATTCTATTATTGCAATAGTTCCAAAATATACAGATTCACCATTAGCTCAGTCAATTATTTATGAAATACAGGGGAACTACACAGAATCAATAAATTGTTATAAAGAAACTCTCAAAAATCTGAAAAGCGAATGGAGCACAACAGAAGGAGCAGAAGTTACCCACATTAAAGTTGAAATAAAAGGCTCTCCGAATATTAGATTTAATAATTCTATCTAATATATTTTCCAATATTCCAGTAGGTTTCGCTCATTATATTCCTTTCCAAATTTGTCAGACAGTGTCATACAAATTGATATAAATCGCCAATTAGAACATATGTTTTACTTTGAATAATATCACAACAGACATAGATTTTCAATGAATTATTTTATAAATTTACATGCTACAATCAATAACTACTTTTTCTGTATTAGATTTTATTTTTTATACCAATTAACAATAACCACCTATGTTCAAACATGATCTGACCATCTTTGATATAGGGTGAAAATCCTGTTTTATTGCCTCCGGATAAATCATCTTTCATTAAAGCAATAATTTGCTTTTGTATATTTTCCGGAGTGTTGGTCAGTTCCATCCAGCTGTTAAGATTTACCGGTACAAGCGTAGATTCTTCACATTGCAGTGTAAAGTCATCCTGAAATAATTCCTCAAATTCTTCTCTGCTGAGGATTCGTGTATGTGAAGGATCACGCATTGTTTCGATTTTATCATCAATCTCACGAAGATGTTCTTCTGTGGCTTCCATATCCCAGACAACGAGTTTACCACCTTTTTTCAGGACTCTCTGCATTTCATGAAAAGGAATCTCTGGATTTTCAAAATGATGTAAAGAGAGTCTTGTGATAACCAGATCAAAAGTCTCCGCCTCATATGGTAATTCTTCTGCATTTCCAGTCTGGAAAGAAATGTTCTGTATCCGGCTTTCTTCTGCAAGCTTCTTCCCCTGTGCCAGCATTTCCTGCGTCAGATCCAGACAGATGATGTCTTTTACAAAAGGCGCCAGCGCTCTGCCACAAATACAGGTTCCGGCAGCTACCTCTAACGCATGTTCCTTTCCTTCTGCCCCGATTTTCTCAATCAGATAATCCGTATATTCTGCTTTTGACATATGATATGTTGCAAATTTCTCAGCCTGTTTCTTAAATGACTGTTTTACTGTATCATTATGATCCATTGTTAAATATCCCCATATTCTTTATAACTTTTCCAAATACATACTCTTTAACAGCCGGATTCCTGTGGCAGTACGGAAAATATTCGCACAGGCATTCTCAATCACTTCTTTCGAATATCCGCTTTCACCGGCATTCACCAGAAAATCAGCCTCCAGTAAAATCTGATAATCCATACCATCCACATTTGTGTATGTATGATGATGTTCCACCAGCCATTTGATACGCTCAACATTCAGCGTTCCTACAGGCAGCTTGGAGAAAAACTCCTCCACCAGCGGTGCACTTTCTTCTTCCTGATGCTTTCCATTTGTATTCCCGTATTTTACCCGACATAATGGGCAGGCAATATCATGAACAACGGCTGCCAATTCCAGAATTTCCTGTGTTTC
>CAVBMG010000021.1:0-5869 GCA_963596435.1 Agathobacter sp. | reverse complement strand
CAAGTAAATACCGGGCAAACTTTATCTCATAATAAAAAGCTGCTAATATTATTGGATTGTCCAATATCCATCATAGGCATATCCACCTTTACCAATCAACAAATGCTCAGATTTAGTGAAGCCAGCTCTTTTAATTGCTTTTATTCTTTCTACTGCATATATTGGAGCCTTAGTAAGTACACCTTTACATCCCAGCATTTCTATAAGTTTGGGTGTAACAAGTGAGAAAATGTCATACAATACATCTTCCTGTTCATAATCACTTCTCACATCTACCCTTAAAATTCCCATATTATTAAATTCATCCTCTGATATTCTCAGGCATAATTCTACTGTTCCAATTACACTCGATACTGCCTTATCTACGATAGAAAGTCTGACAAACCAGCCTTTTTCATATGACATACGCCAAAATTCCATAGCTTCTGCCATTCTCTCCTTCGTTGTATAATAAAAATTATCTCCGTCACAGTTATCACTATTAAAGAAAGGCAATGCATTTTTATCACTATATACTTTTAATAAATCATCACAATCCTCATCCAGAAACAATCTAATAATAAACTTTTCACTCTCTAATGTCGGACAGTTTTCATAAATATTCATAAGACACCCCTTTCGTAAATTATTATAACGTATCTATTGACTACATTTTGCGATATGCTATTCTATTAATAATAGTATATTGTTTTCATGCTAACATATAAGGGAGATCGTATGTGTAAAAAATCCATCTTACTATCATTAATTATCTTTAGTATATTAACCGGCTGCTCACTCCAATCTCAGTCAGCAGTTTCAAATCAAAATATGGTTACTTCACCTGTTGATTTTGCTTCATTAAACATAGACCTAACAGAAGAGGATGGGATTTCCTATTATAATATTCATACATCCAAATCTACTCCTTTGCCCTTAAATGAATGGGGAAAAATGAATTTATTATCAGCCTTGGACACTCCTTCCTCTGTTTATATTAAATTTACCAGTGTAACCAGAGATAAGGACGAAATATCCGAATATATGAAACAATATTTTCTTATCAAAAATATTCATGCAACTTTTAATCCAGAACCCTTACAGCCTAATGATGAATACGTGCTGATGCAATATCAAATATATACTGCTGATGATATCTCAACTATTCATTTTCCCATACAGCTTTACTCAACCTTTCAAGACGGCAGTTTTGGCGACGATACCTTGCAGGAACGTGAAAATCAGGTGCAGGATGTTTCTATGGAAGATATTAACTCTTCAACAGAAAGAGCAATACTATGCCAATTACCAGAATCTTATACCGCATACGGCATATGTATTCCTTATTTTGATGCCAATGGATATACTCAGACATTATATTTTAAATTGGAATATTAGCCTTATTGTTTTATATATCTCTGATTTTTGCTATTCGGTTTATCCGGTAAAGTCATCCTTATTAACCCTAATTCTATTGCTGGCTTTATATAATTTTTTCGTAATGCTTCTTTGGATTTCAGACCCAAAGCTTCCATAATAGCATTAGACGTATATGGCACATCATACTCCATAACATCTAACATACGTTTTACATATTCAGAAGTATCTGCATTTGATTTATTGATCTGTAAGATAACTTCATCCAGTATTTGGTCTATCATATCTAACATAAACTCTATAAATACGTCAGAATTGCCATTCACATGGCATTGGGCTATTGCGTCATAATATTCTGTTTGAAATCTTTCAATCTGACTCTCCAGTGGAATATATTCAAAAATATTTCGCCATCGATAAAGAATAACTGTATGCCACAATCTAGCCATTCTTCCATTACCATCTGCAAAAGGATGAATGAACACAAATTCATAATGAAACACCGCTGACAAAATAAGGGGATGAACTACTCCCCCACTCCTTTTCATCCAGGATATCAAATCATTCATCAATCCACTAACCATATGAGGCGGTGGCGCAATAAAAATGCACTTATCGCCTGAAAATACCCCTTCTTCGCCTTGTCTGAATACACCTGATTCATTTACAGTTCTATAGGTCATTATTCCGTGAATTTTTTTTAATTCAGAAATGCTTGTTGGATTTATCTCCGGTATTTTTTTATATGCTTCGTACGCATTTTTAACCTCTTGTATTTCCTTTTGATCCCCCAATACAAGATGACCATTTATAACATCTCTAACCTCTGACAAAGACAATGAATTAGCCTCAATCTTCAGAGATGAATGAATTGACTTGATTCTATTATTTCTTCTCAAATGTGGTTTAGATTCCAATTCCTTATGACTGCTAATTTTACCAACTTTCTCAGATATATCTGAAACAAGTTCAAGCATCCTATTTGAAATTGTATATGGCGGTACATAACTACTCATGCATATTCCTCCATCTTGCTTATTATCTTGCTTATTATCTTACCCATTTTTGAGTACTTTATCAATATAATTTTTCCTGCATGCCTTGTCATCCCAAGAGTTCTGTCAGTCTTCGTTTATTTTCAACTGTTTTACAGCCTTCTCAAAGTCATAAAATAAATCAATATATTTCTCTACAATTGTATTACAGTGTTCTTTCACAATTTCACAATCATAATCATGCGAAAGTTCATTTCTTACTTTTAACATCTCCATCCATGCATCATCTGAAATTAAGTTTGCCTTATAAGCTTCTCTAAGTACTTCCCTTGGTGAACCAGTTACAAAACCTGTAATTGCATAATATTGCACTAATATGTCTTTCATTACTTTCCATGATAAATCAAATGTAATACTGAATTTTGCACTGGTTCCACTCAATACAAAGGAATCCGAAAGATCTCGCTGTCTCGCCTCTGCCAATGCATCTAATGAATTGCAAAAAGATATAAATCGTCTGTTAAATTTCTCGTCCATATTGTCTGATGTCCTCCAATAATAGCTGATTTCTACAGGTATCCATATTTACCATATCTACACTATAAAGTGTCGGTAGTTCCTCCACTTTTTCAACGAGCAGTTCAAAATTATCCACACCAGATACTGCTATATCTATATCACTCCGTTCTCTGGCTGTTCCCTTTGCTCTTGATCCGTATAAAATCACCTTTTTTGCCTGAAATTGTCTACATAAATCTGCTACTTCTTCTATGACCTCTTCTTCCCTCACAATTATCACCCGACCTTTTCACATATTTTAACATAAAAAAGGCAATACCGTATAGATGGTTTCATCTATATAGTATCGCCTGAAATTTTACCCCATGTTTATTCTACTAACCACGATTCCAAATTGCCATTTGCTTCATCTTTTAACATATTCCACACATACTCTGCTGATTCAGCATATAATCCGGTTTCCTTATCCTGCAACATTTCATATGTTACTGTCTTCAATAATTTTTTCAAAGCCTCCTCATTAGAACATTTGTCCTCTTCACTAATTCGATGTACTAAGTACCGAGAGATAGCCTGTATGGACTTATTAATATTTACGCTTGTGGCTTTCATCCTATAATCTCCCTTCGGTTCTCTTTGAATTTAAGTTTTTGAATTGCTGCATAGTTGGATGTTATCTTCCTTTGCTTCAAGAATAAATTTATTTCTTCTTGCTATACTTTCTGCATGACTTTTTATTGACGTTACATAAAATCCTTTTCCAAAATCTTTATAGCCTTTTCCCATTGTTACATCAATTTCCTTGAAATCATATGTTGTTCCATGAAATAAATCTTTCAATTCAGCCAGCCACCTCTAATGCATCTATATATGATTTCAGATCCTGTAAAATCCCTTTTATTCCCATAGAATTATACTCTTCATAACAAGTATCAATATACAGAAGCAAGTCATACGTATCTAAAAAATCTATGTTCCAATATTAGAATTTTAATATTCAATAAAATACTTTTCTAACCCTGTTATAATGCCATCAACTATTTTTTCTTGATACTCTTCTGTAGATAACAAGTAATCTTCTTTCTCATTTGTCATATATCCCATTTCTAAAATTGTTACAGGAACAGTACACCAGTTTATTCCAGACATCGAATCTGTTTCCCATACATATTGTTCTTTCGCTCCTGTCTTTTTACATACTTGTTCTAAAATGCATGCAGATAAAGTATAACTTTTATCATACATTTGACTGTTATATGGATTATTTTCTGTTTGGCATATCGTCATAACGCCGGATATTTTCGGATTGTTCGAACCATTGGCATGTATTCTCACAAACGCATCAGCATCTGCCTTATTTGCAATCTCTGCTCGTTCACAATTACTAATATTTACATCATTACTTGTTCTAATCATAATAACATTATATCCTTTAGTTTCCAATGCTTCCTGTAATTTTAAAGCTACTTCCAAATTTAATTCATATTCTTTTTTTCCAGTAGCAGTACCTTTAGTTCCACCCGATACCTTATTTTTATATGTAGAACTTCCTGGTCCTATAGGTTCTTTCTCCGTATTTGCATTCAGCTGATGCCCAGCATCTATCACAATTGTTTTTACTTCTTCTTTTTCTTCTTTATAAGTTGGAATAGTACATATACTATTAAATTCCATTGCTATAATCAGAAAGGCTGTAAATATTCTTTTCATTATCTATACCCCATTTGCTTTTCATAATTTGTAATTAAATCTCTATTTGCTTTTTCATATTCATTAAGCACACTTTCTGAAAAATCTTCTGGCAAAATAGTGCCCGTATACCATGAACAGGAATCAAAATATCCCTGTAAAGCATCATCATTAAATCTTCTCCCATGACGAGCATAAATCTCATTACGTGCTAATTTTAATGCATCCTTTGATAATATTTCTATGTCAGCCTCTGATAAATAAGTACTATCACTATTGGGCAATATATATTCGCTATTTTGTTCTCCCTCATCTCCATTCAGGTAATAGTTTGTCCCATCATATATAGCAATTTGAAAAACAGTCCCTAAATTTTCTTCTACTACTAAAATAAAAAAATCATTATAATAATATTTGTATGTTATACCATTATTTTCTTCTACATGATCATAGGTATATTTCATATTTGCATAATACGATACAAGCTTATCTTCCATTCCGATTTGAATATTACTTATACAAAAATTTTCATAACAGGGAAATTCCTCATCTAACAGCACATGTGATATATACCCCTCTATTTCTCCAAAATAATAGTTATATTCTGTAATTGACATACCTCTTTCATTTGTCATTTCATCCTCTATATCAGATGCTCTTATACCTATGTATTGTTCTAAATCTATTACTTCTGTATTATTCACACTATAAGTTTCTTCATGATCCATTTCTGGTTGATCTATATACATTTCAGATTGTTCTTCTGTTCTATTCCAAAGTATATCTTTGGATTCATCCCCACTATTATCAATCTGATTTACTTCACTTGATACATTACTATCTTCTTTGCCATTTCCTTGCTTCATATTTACACTTCTAAAACGCATGCCTATTATAGCTATAAATATTATGGCTATAATAGCAATTATTAAAGGTGCTTTATTGTGCGTCTTACTCATTGTTGATAATCCGATTAGCAAAATAATAACTGCTGCAACATACCAGAAATACAAAGTTAATCCAGTCATAAGAAGTCCTATAAAACCTGCCCAAAATAATTCTTTGATCAAACCGTGTGATAAGCTAAAATAATATACTTCAAAAATTGTATGATACGCAATTAATGTAAGAATTATCCAAACAATCCATAAAATAATTATAATTGTATCCATCAATTTTCCCTCCAACTTTTTTATATTTCTATGTTATACCAATCTCCCTCACATTGTCAATGCATTTTGTCATGCATTTTGCAATATTATCAGTTTATATATGCAATGCAAATAGTAATACATATATCAGTGCATATT
>CAVBMG010000020.1:0-42325 GCA_963596435.1 Agathobacter sp. | reverse complement strand
ATTCAGAATAGTTATAGTATATCTCTATCTCCATATTATGTAAAGCGCTGGTGCTTATGGCTCTCCAAAAAGCACTTGAATAAGCCGCTGTCTGGATTTCTCCTGTGCTACGAGAATATCCAGCTTCTCTACTGTCTTATCCGGGATTCTGGATTTTCTGGAATTATAGTAGAAATTTACGATCTTCCAGAATTTATCCGGGTATGCCAGCCTGTAAGCCAGCTGTCTGCGTTCCCAGTCTTCCAGTGGTCTGATCCGTTCATATGCCTCTATCATCTTCGTTCCAAGGCTTAGTGACCAGTCTGCCTTTTCTGATATCTTGCGAAACAGCAGATACAGATCCTTTACTCCACTGTCTTTTCCCAAACGTTCCATATTAATGACACATATGTCATTTCTGTCAAATATCACATTATGATATTGATAATCTCCATGATAATAGCAACCCGCCTGACGAATGCGTTCACAATATTGGTCTTCCTTCTCCTGCGCTGCAAGATCAGTTATATGCTGTGCCTTTTCCATAAAATAATCATACCGGCGCAGCAGCTCCCTCTCAAAATCTGTCTTGCTCTTCAAATGTCTTAAATAGTTCTGAATATGTCTGCATTCCCGTGTATGTTTGTTCATTTCCTGCCAGTACAGGTTGCGTACAGGCAGTTGGAAATCAGCCTCAAATCCTTCCTGCTGCCCTGCTCTGGTCATAATCAGATGAAGCTTCGCCATAACAGCAAATGCCTGTCTGATATCCTCTTCGCTGCGATAGCTGCATTCTCTGCCCTCTATATGCTCTTTTAAAATATAGACTACGCCATCTGTATCTTTACAGAATAGCTCTCCTTCTTTGTTTCTGATCAGCTTATCCGTCCGTATAGACCCTTCCATGCTCTTTTGCATTTTATCCAGCAGCTCCAGCTTATCTGTTCTGCCTTTATATTCTTTCAATACCCGATAACCTTCTTGCGACTGGCAGACTATGGTTCCTCTGCCTTTCATGGTCCGCATGACTTCCATATCATATTTTTCCAATACACCGCTGATTGCCCTGTCATTCATAACGTATAATTCCCCCACATAAGATTCTGTATCAGGACGACTATGGTCCGTCTTTCTATCTTATTGTGGGGGAATATGGTTTATGCATGTTTCTGCACAAGTTGTATCAGATATTCTCTATTGTTATGCTCCGGCTGTGCTATGACATCCTCTAATAATTCATTTAAAACAATTCCTATCTCCTTGCCTTTGGGAATTCCCAGTGCAATCAGGTCATTTCCGGTCAATGCAAGACTCTTTAGGGAAACGCATTGATTCTGTTCCAGTATCTGCTGATATAAAGCTTCTACCTGCGCCAGATGATTCTCTTTCTCCTGGCGCTGATACGTACTCTGCGCCAACATGTCCGCCTTTTTCATGGCAAGCACATCTGAAAAATATGTCTCTCCTATGGTGTTGATTGCTCTTCTGACCGCCCTGGGTGTTGTTTCAATGGGATAATCATGATATTTTACCAGCTTACGGACATGGGTTATCGTATCGTTGTCAAACTTCAGCCTGCGAAGTATCCTGGATGCCATTTCCTCTCCAACCTCGGCGTGTCCATGGAAATGATCTATGCCCTGCTCATCTGTAGTCTTGGTAACAGGTTTGCCAATATCGTGTAGAAGAGCAGCAATACGCATACTCTTATCCGGTTCTGTATACAGCATACAATGCATCAGATGCTCTCCTACCGTATAGCAGTGATGTGGATTATTCTGCGTTGTTTCAAAAGCCGCATCAAGCTCTGGCAGAAAAATCCGTGTCATTCCCAGATGATACGCCTCTCTGATATAATCAGGATGGGAAGACTTCAAAAGCTTTACCAGCTCTGTCTGTATTCTTTCTGCGCTGATATGAGACAGATTAGGTGCTAACTGCTCTATCGCTGCTCTCGTCTTCTCTTCAATCCGAAATCCAAGCTGCGCTGAGAAACGGACCGCCCGCATCATACGAAGGGCATCCTCCGTAAAACGTTCTGTTGCCTCTCCTACGCAGCGGATAACGCCATCTTCCAGATCCTTCATACCGCAAAAGGCATCCACAATACCGCTTCTGTCATTATATGCAAAAGCATTGATTGTAAAATCACGTCTTTTGAGATCTTCTATTAAATTAGCAGTAAAAATAACTTCTTTGGGATGTCTGCTGTCTTCATACTCACCGTCAATACGATAAGTCGTTACCTCAAATCCTTCCTTGCCCAGCATGACCGTTACCGTTCCATGCTGAATTCCCGTATCTATCGTTCTTTGGAATACTGCCTTTACCTCCAGTGGTTTCGCTGAGGTCGTAATATCCCAGTCGTCAGGTACTCTGCCAAGAAGTGAATCTCTGACACATCCCCCCACTGCATAGGCTTCATATCCGGCTTCTTCCAGAGCATGAATAATATATTGAACCTTCTCAGGTAACTGTATCTGCATAAATTCGTCCACGCCTTTCTATATCCTGTTGTTTATTGTACCTAATGTGGTTCGTTTCGTCAAACACAGAAAAAGAGCACAGCCTATGAACAGCCATGCTCTTTTCGTTTATCACTCATATAAATTATTTTACAAGCGCTAATGTCTGTCTTGCAATTGCAAGCTCTTCATTTGTAGGAATAGCCATTAATGTTACCTTGCTGCCATCCTTGGAGATAATTCTTTCTTCTCCACGTACATTGTTCTTATCCAGGTCAATCTCTGTTCCCAGATATCCAAGGTACTTGCAGATCTCTACACGACCACCGATGTTATTCTCGCCAACACCTGCTGTAAATGCAATGGCATCTACACCATTCATAGCTGCTGTGTATGCACCAATGTACTTGGCTACTCTGTAGTAGAATGCATCCAGTGCTGCTGCTGCCTGATGATTACCTTCATTGGCTGCTGCTTCTACATCTCTGAAGTCTGAAGATACACCGGACATACCGAGTACACCTGACTTCTTATTCAGAACTGTATTCATTTCTGCGGAAGTAAGTCCTTCCTTAGCGCAGATGAAATCGCAGATAGCAGGGTCCATATCACCGGAACGTGTACCCATGATCAGACCTTCAAGTGGTGTCAGACCCATGGAAGTATCTACACACTTACCATGATCTACTGCTGATACGGATGCACCATTTCCAAGGTGGCATACGATTACTTTCAAGTCTTCTCTCTTCTTACCAAGAAGCTGTGCTGCTCTGTTAGATACATAATCATGGCTTGTACCGTGGAAGCCATAACGTCTTACTTTGTATTTCTCATAATATTCATAAGGAAGTCCGTACAGATATGCTTTCTCAGGCATTGTCTGATGGAAAGCAGTATCAAATACAGCTACCATAGGAACATTTGGCATAATCTCCTTGCAGGAATTGATACCGATCAGGTTAGCAGGATTGTGTAAAGGTGCAAGGTCGTTACACTCTTCAATTGCCTTCATAACTTCATCTGTAATGACAACGCTGGAAGCGAACTTCTCGCCGCCATGTACAACACGGTGTCCAACTGCTCCGATCTCATCCAGGGATTTGATCACACCATGCTCTGCATTGGTCAAAGCATCAATTACAAGCTGAACAGCTACTGTATGGTTAGGCATCGGTGTCTCGATTCTTACCTTGTCCTTGCCTGCCGGAGTATGTGTAAGTACACTTCCGTCAATACCGATTCTTTCGCAAAGTCCCTTTGCAAGTACAGCTTCTGAGTCGCTGTTGATTAACTGATACTTCAATGATGAACTACCGCAATTGATTACTAAAATGTTCATGGTATACCTCCGAATATGATTGATGTTCGTATTGATATGATAAGTATACTACTTATTTCCAGAAAATGAAAGCGCTTACATAATATTTTTTGCTTTTTTTCCCATACATCTTATTTTGCGATCATAATGATTACGTCTGTCATTTCAGTTGTGTCAAATGCTACATTGCCAATCTCATTTACATTCATGGTCTTTACCAGACTGTACCTGGAAGCATCTGCGTCCAGAATATAAATGTAAGCTGCCATGCCTGCATATTCACTTCCAAGGTTAAAATGAAGTGTTGCACGGAATGGAAGAGAGGTCTTCTGTGTTGGAATCGCATGTATTGTCACGAAATTCTCAGCAAATGCAGGAATCTCTACCAGTGAATACCCAAGTTTCAGATCTGCATCAACTGCTGTTACTGTCTGCATATCAATGGTCATGGCAGCACCCTTGCCAAAGATTGCTGCAAAGTATACCTTCTGTCCATAATATTTCTGTAACAGTGCTGCCTTGAGTATGCCATCTTTCTCAACAACTGTCTGCTCATAGCTATAGCCTTCTGGAAGTGCCGTCGGTGCTACTGCCAGAGGTGTCTGGTTATCAGCAATTGTTACTGTTGTTGTTCTGACTACTGTTGCAGCCTGGGATGAACTGCTGTCTGAATCAGAATTACTTTCTGAATCAGAACTGCCTGTCACATTATTGTCAGAGCTGTCTGTAGTATTAGAACCACTGTTATCACTGCCTGTATTATCTTCTACCTTACCATCTGTTTCATCACCAATCGTAATATCTCCAGATGCGGTTCCTCCAATGACTCCACCAGCCTGTGCCTTATCTGTCAGCACCAGGAAACCATGTGTATTGATCGTGCCATCTGCATTTCTGTCAATTCCTGTAAATTCAAGACTTTCAAACCAGTCTGCACTTACAGCTGTACCCTTGGTGTTCACTGACTTCTGGCTTGTTGTATCCCAGTAGAAGTTCGTCTCACCATAGATCTTGCTACTGTCCTGAGTACCCTTACCCTTTAAATTCTCTGTCTGATCCATATACTCGGTTCTGTATGAGATCACACCATCTGCCTTATAGTCTGTATTGACTGCGGTATTGGTATAGAATGCCACATTGTAGCTTTCATTATTAAAGGATACAGAATCATATGCCTGAATATCCGGGCAGCTGTTGGAATCAATACCCTTTGCCTTATTGAAAAATGCGATAGAGTTATGTAATTCGTGATAACCGGACATACTGTCTCCGCCCATCTTAAATCCATTACCATTACCGGCATCTATCTCTTTACCATCACTGCCTGTTACATAGCCGTTCTTGTAAGCTACACAGTTCTTAATCACTACCTTACCGATGCTGCCTGTCTGCATCTTGGCAAACAGATCCCATCCGTCATCTGCATTGTGATGTGCGATACAACCATCAAATACATTGCCATTACCAACTGTTAATTTTGCTGCAAATCCATCTGCATCTTCATAACCCTTATCTGCATTCTCATAAGAAGAGCAGTTAAGAATCAGGTTGTAAGATGGCCAGTCAGCAAATTCGTCTGTTGTCAGGTATCTGCTGATCTGCAGACCTGTATTACCATTCTTATAAGTCTCAATCTGATCTAATGTATTGTGATTACCAGATACCTGAATACCCTTCTGGGCATCTGCGGAACGGGTTACGTCAAATCCCTTAAAATACCAGTAATCTCCCGCAAGTACCATACCTGCACATTTACCGCCAAAATCAAATACCGGTCTTGTAGATGCCTCAGGGTCAGCTACCATATAGATCATCTGATCTGCTGTACCATTGATACCTCTTTCTACTTTGATCGTGCGTGAAAAATTATAAGTACCTTCCATAATGACGATTGTCTGACCTGCCTGTACATACTTTACAGCAGTATAAACATCCAGAGGATTTTCTTTCGTACCGTTGCCGGATGCAGAACCATCGGCTGCTACATAGATGGCATTGCCAGCTTCGCCGTATGCCTTATAGCTTACTGTAAAGTCAAAGCTTACAGCTTCATAAGAAGATAATACTTCATATTCGCCTGGTCTGTAGTCCTTATCCGGTGTAAAGTTCACTTTGAATTTATTATCACCATAATGAAGTGTTACATTTGTGGCTACCTTTTCATTGGCTTTTACTGTATCTGTATCTACTATAACATTACCTGTGCTGTCTGTGATCTTGAGAGCGCCGTCTGCATTGCCGTTGTAGATCATCTGATAATCTGCACTGTTTGCTGTAGATGCAGAGATAATATTATAAGAAGGAGTTACCCTGGTTACAGGCTGCTCTTCTGCAGGATCATCATCTTCTGGTGCAATCGTTGTAAATTCGATGTTCTCAAATGTGATATCTGCATTTCTGGAAGCATAGAAGCCTACATATACAGAATCTGTATCAAGGTAGTTCAATACATCCGTTCCATAATATTTATTGGTTGTTGTGTTGCCATCTTCATCTGTATAGCTTATAAAATAACCAGTGTTATTTTTCTGAATTGTAAGTTTAAATTCTGTGCAAGTCTCATCTACTGTTCCAGTAGGCTCTACACCTGTATAACCACCTACAATGTTGTAAGTACCTGTTCCCTTATCTGCACAGGAAGTCTCCAGTGTCTTCATTGCGGTACTGAATAAGCTCATATCAGCAAGTGTCTTATCTTCCTTGATATTATCTGAGGTTACGCCCTTCTTTTCCTGAGAGCCGATACCTAATTTCATGCTGATCTTATCGCCGCTGTCAGATACCTTAGTGCCATCCCAGCTGTATTCTACCTTGGTTACAGATGCCATGTAAGAGTTATTCCAGAATGTAGTACCATCTCCATTCGTACCTACTGCATCTGCTGCCATCAGACCAAATCCTTCCTGTCCGTTAGATAACTTCCAGTTATTGATCTTGGCTGTTGCTGTCAATGTGAAGTTGGTTGTTTCAGGGTCGATCTCAGTATAATAGAAAGCAAGTCCGTCTGTAGAGCCAGGAACCAGTTTACCCTTTCCATTGTTGGAATATACTCTTACACTGCCTTCGTTTGCATTGCCCTCATAACCATTATTCTTGGTATCAACGCCGCTTCCGAATGCAGAGAATGCCCATTTAAGCTCTTCTTCTTTTGTTACCTTTGCTGTAATCTCAGATGCAGGTCCTACCTCATCGCCTCTGGTTGCAGCTACTGTGAATGTATATTCCTTACCAATTGTAAGATCTTCTACAACTGCCTTGAGTTCTTCTGTTTTTACTTCTGCCTTGCTGTTCTTAACTGCAACTACATAGCCTTCTGCTTCCTCAACAGCTTCCCATTCCAGCTCAACGCTGCCGCCGCCAATGCTTGTAGCACTCTTGATGCTCGGTGCTGTTAAAGGTAATACGAAGTCAATTGCCTCTGATACTTTACTTACCTTATCTGTTTCATCTTCACGAACCAGTGTAACCTTGAAGCTGTAAGTTCCACTCGCTTCCGGTGTAAAGACTACGGAAATCTCTCCGCCTTCTTTTAAGGAGTTCTTGGAAGCTACTTCTTCGCCCTCTGCGTCCAGCATGCTGACAACTGCCTTATCTGCACCGTCATATCCGATCTCTGCCTTAGCTGTTACAGTAATCTGTGTACCATCTTCTGACAGAGCCACATCTGTAATAGAAGGTGTTGCTACTTTGCTCCAATCCTGACGTGCAGGTTTATCAGAGCTGCTGCTTTCCTCTGTAACTACTACCTTGAAAATGTAATTGTTGTTCGTTGCACCACCTAAATAGTAGGTTCCTGCTTCTGTTACTTTTAATGTAGAAATTGCTGTTGCATTCTTGGCAAGTGTTTCTGATGTCTGGGCTGCAATCGCACCTGTAGAATCAAGGATTGCCATCTGGCGATTATCATCACCGCCCTCTACCCACCAGATTTTAACGTCTGCTGCACCAGAAGTAGTAAATTTCACTGCATTCTTATCTGTTGCTGCTTTACCGCCAAAGTTAATTCTCTGAGCTGATTCATAACCATCCTCAAAAGTCTTTGCACTTGTATCTACTTTGGATTTTGCACTGTAGAGTATTGTGAAATAATCCTCTGTACCGGCTTTTTCACTGTCTCCATCGGCTTTTGCACCTACAGCGAATATATCCAGGCTGCTGCCTTCTAATGTAAATTCTGTTGTGTCTGAACCTGATGGTTCATCCGGTTCTTCGGGATCTAATTTGCCATCCGGTGTCTCTACTGTCATATCTTTGCCTGCAAAAGCATCCCAGTCTCCAAGGAAAGCTTCTACACTGATAGTTGTTCCATCTGTAAATTTGGGCTCGGTAATCACATGTGACCAGTCTGCGCGGGACTCACTGTTATCAATACCGTCTACCATTTCATAAGACTTATATTCATATACCTTGTCAGATTTACCACCAAGTGAAGAATTCCAGCCAACCGGTGCGATCAGGGAAGTTCCGTCTGATGCCTGTCCGATCACTGTTGCATAATATACGACTTCACTTGTAGACGCCTGCCATGGTCTTCCGAAATATCCAGGCTTGGACACTTCTGTAGATGCTGTGTCAACACCCGGTGTTGTAGAAACGATGTTACAGTTGTACATCAGATATCCTCTGCCGGATTTCTGCTGTGCTGCTGTAATATAAGCAACATCATTATTATCTTCCATTGTGTTCAGTACCAGATCGCACTTGGCAAATACAGCTGTCATAGCACCAAAGATATAATCTGTTCCGCCATAAACTGCACAATCATAGAAGGCTGCTGTTACATCCGTTCCACCATATAAAGTATCCTGACGACCAATGAATTTACAATTGTCAAAAGAAATTTCTTTACAGTTATTGGCAATTGCAAGAGCTGCTGCTCTTTCTACATATTTCTTATTCTGTACGGTTGTATCTCCATAAGACATGGATGCTCTTTTTACAGAGCTTTCCTTTGCACTGCTCTGTGCTACAATTACATCTTCTGCTGCCTTTTTGGACACATACTGATTAAAGGAGTTCTCAAAGATAATTCCTTCTGCTTCAAATCCACTGGCTGTCACTACTACAGTTGCATTCCAGTAACTTCCGTTCGTTGTACCTGATCCGGGATTTTCAAAGGAAGCATATCCGTTTTTCTTATTTACTGCAAGTACATCTGCATCATACTTACAGTCACTGCCCATACTGTAGTAAGTATAACCATGTCCATAATAGGAAGTGATACGTACTGCATTATCGTCTATATCAACGCCTTTGTTCTTTGTTTCAATGCTTGGATTACTGCTTGCATTGGTCAGTGTGACATTTGCCACGTCAATGACCAGCATTTCCTCGTAATCACCGGGCTGAATCTCGATCGTTACTCTCTGGTCATCACTTCTGTCCATAGAACAGACTGCATCCAGAGCATCACCTATTGTTGTATAGTCGCAGTCTTTTGCTCCTACTGTCACTGTTGCTGCATAAGGAATCTCTTTTGTATTGTCTTTTGTGAACTTGATAGTCAGTGTCACATCAGCACCATCCACTACGAGATTACCTGTTAATCCCTGCTTCCAGTCTCCTGTATTCTCTACTTTTACAGTATAGATACCGTCACGAAGCTCAATGTCTTCTGTTCCTGTGAAAGTATATACATAGTCTTCTTCTACAGTCTTATCCTCATCACTGTGTCTGGTGAAGGTGAATTCTGCCTCAGCCAGCTCCTCCAGTGTAGCCCCTTCGGGTTCAACTGTTACTGTGTATACAGGCTTCTTCTCGAAAGTAATGTTGATTGTACCAGCCTTGGAAGCCTTTAATACTGCTTCACTTGTCAGTTCATAATCATCAATACCTGAAATCTCTATAGTATACTCCACACCGGATTCTACTGTTGTTGTATATTTGGTTCCTTCAATGGTTACAGAAGGAACATAAATGTTATCAGATTTTAATTCCAGCTTTAAGTTCTTTGCGGCCTCTTCATCCAGTCCTTTTAACTGACCGCTTACCTTTACAAGTTCAACTGCGCCTACTGTAATGTTGAACTTCTTAGAGGTTATGCCTTTTGACAAGCTCAATGTATCACTGCTGGTAATGACATAACCGTCGGCATTCTTCAACGCCACATCATAAGAATAACCTTCTCTTAAAGATACACTGTATGTACCGTCAGACACCTTGGCAGTTGTCACTGCTCCTGTCTCCTGACAGGTAAATGTAATCGCATATTCATCTGTCAGCTCTTCGGGTGCTTCTACAGTACCTGTTACATCTACAGCCTTTGTATGATCTACATAAGCCCTGGCAAACACAAGCTTCTCATTGGTGCTGTATATCTTATACAGACCAGTCTGTGAAGCATAGAAGGTCATGGCTGTTGCTGCCGTTGAGCGGTCATATTCCTGTGTCTCGACCTTACCCTTAGGGGATTCAAAACCTATGGTAGATGCACCGCTGTTGGAAGATACGATTGCAGTCAAGATATCTCCTTCTTCCAGACGGATACCTATATAGACATCCTTCGTCGCAGACTTGTTGGAATAAATATATCCTGTGTATGTATTTCCATCATAATTAATAGACTTGTCATCATAATGAGTCAGGGCTGCATTGGTAGTACGCAGTCTGTGAGTGGTACTGTAACCGCCATCTGCAAAGCAGAACGCAACATTACCATCTGTATCCAGTACTTCAAAGCCAGCCAGATTCTTGCCCTTTGTTCCCGGCTCTACATCAGGATACCAGCTGTTGATGATATCTTCACTCAACATATTGGTATACTTATCTGTGTCCAGTTCCTCTGCACCAAGATCCCATACATCAATCTTGCCTTCAACAGATTCGGGTAATTCAAGATTCAACAAAGTAACTGCATTTGCTGCTTCCTCTGTAGTCGTTTCCTCTTCTGTTGTAGTCTCTTCTTCTGTTGTCTCTTCTTCTGAAGATTCTTCCTGTGTAGTTTCTTCCTCTGTTGAGGTTTTCTCTTCTGTCCTGGATTCTTCCGTACTGCCTTCCTCTGTTGAAGACTGTGCAGTAGAAGATTCCTCTGACTGAGAGCTTTCCTGCTTCGATGCATCATCCTTCTTTGCATCTTCCACATTCTCTGCCTGTGCGGCTTCTTCCTCCTCAATAACAGTTACTGCCTGTGCAGATTCCTCTTCAGCAGAATCCGCAGTCTGCTGTACAGACTCCACTTCTGTTGCAGAAACTGTCATGTTGGACATCATCATGGCTACAGACATTGCAACTGCCATGACACGCTTTGACATCTTACTCTTCTTCATAAAAACATACTCCCTTGTTACTGTGTTTCCATTCACAGTAATTCATAATTTAGTGCTCTTGTGTAAGCGCTTACATAAGAGCGTATAAAAAAATGGACTGTATACATAATATATCAGATAAAATGCACAATTTCAATACAGCATTTGCACATTATTGCTTGCATATTGTTATTTACAGTCCAAATTTTGCAGTATGTTTTTGTCTATATTTGCTAAAATCATTTTCGTAATTACGAATAAAATAAAAGATATTTTCGTTTCAAATAAGAAAAAACCTTTTATTTGTCAAAATATACCCGGATATCTTGTCCAAATAAAAGGTTTATGTAAGTACTTACGGTATAATTATCTGTCTATTTACAGAGGTAAATATAGTCAAATTATGCCGTATCTTCTTGTGCAGTTTGATTATTTCCTGATCTTAGTATGCTCTGCCCCAGTATACCATCTTCTTGGCAGGCTTACCGCAGCATACACATACATCACTTAATTGCTCCTGTTCAAAAGGCATACAACGGCTGGTAGCTGCCAGTTCGTCCTTAACCTTATCTTCACATTCCTGGCATCCGCACCACATAGCTTTTACAAAGCCAGGCTTGTTATTGATGATATCGCAGAACTCATCCCAGTTGGCAGCACTGTAAGTATGAGATTCCAGATGAGCCTTGGCACGCTCATACATATCATTGTGAATCTGCTCTAACAAAGCTTCTGCCTTAGTTTCCACTTCATCCAGGGTAACCTCGATCTTCTCTCTTGTGTCACGGCGCACAAATACGCACTTGCCGTTCTCAATATCCTTAGGTCCGATTTCGATTCTGAACGGAACACCTCTCATTTCGCACTCTGAGAATTTCCATCCAGGACTCTTATCTGTATCATCTACCTTTACACGGTATCCTTTCTCAATGAGACGGTCACGAAGCTCATATGCCTTATCCAGAACGCCCTCTTTCTTCTGCTGGATAGGAATGATCATAATCTGGGTAGGTGCTACCTTAGGTGGAAGCTTCAGACCAGAATCGTCACCATGTACCATGATAACAGCACCGATCAGACGGGTTGTCATACCCCAGGATGTCTGATGTACATATTTCAATGTGTTGTCTTTATCTGTGAACTGAATACCGAATGCCTTGGCAAATCCGTCACCAAAGTTATGGCTTGTACCGGACTGTAAAGCCTTGCCGTCATGCATCAGTGCCTCTATTGTATAAGTAGCTTCTGCACCTGCAAATTTCTCCTTATCTGTCTTTTGTCCCTTAACGACAGGGATTGCAAGTACATCTTTGAGAAAATCTGCATATACGTTCAGCATCTGGATTGTTCTGTCTTCTGCCTCCTGGGCTGTAGCATGTGCTGTATGTCCTTCCTGCCATAAGAACTCACGGCTTCTCAGGAAAGGTCTTGTAGTCTTTTCCCAGCGCACAACGCTGCACCACTGGTTATATACCTTGGGAAGATCTCTGTAGGACTGTACTTCTTTTGCATAGAAATCACAGAACAAAGTCTCAGAAGTAGGTCTGACGCAAAGTCTCTCCTGTAATGGTTCCAGTCCACCATGTGTTACCCAGGCAACCTCCGGCGCAAAGCCTTCTACATGATCCTTCTCTTTCTCCAGAAGACTCTCCGGGATGAACATAGGCATATATACATTCTCTACGCCCGTTTTCTTAAATTCTGCATCCAGCTGTCTCTGAATCTGTTCCCAGATTGCATAGCCTGCCGGTTTAATGATCATGCAGCCCTTAACACTGGAATAATCACATAATTCTGCTTTCTTTACCACATCGGTATACCACTGTGCGAAATCTACATCCATGGATGTGATCGCTTCTACAAGTTTCTTGTCGTTTGCCATTTTCTCTTTCCTTTCCTGAAACAAAATAAAAACGCCGCATTCCCTTCTGTAAGGGGCCATGCGGCGTTACCACCCTATTGTATACTCATCATACCGTTATCGCCGGTGCTACGCTGCACTTTCATGCAGGACTCCAAGGCAGGTTCCAAAGCTTCTGATGTAGGAATCTCTCAGCCTGTCAATTCCCTCTCTGGACATTTTCACTTCGTACTATTCCTTATCAACGTCACGTTTGCTATCAGTTTATGCCAGTCCTGACTATTTGTCAATGCTTAATTCAGACAAAATGAGCAAGCAGTGCAGCCCCGGTCTCATATTCCAGCTCACTGTATGCCTCCTGCACCTTATCCGCCAGCTTCCTCTCATCCTCCGACAGTTCCATAGACTGTAGAATACGCAGATTATCTTCTATCAGTCCCATATCATACTTGTCAAATCCTTCCCTCAGGTTCTGAAATACCTTATGGGAAGAATATTTCTCCTGTGATGGGGTCACCATGCCTGTCTGAATCTTCATCTTGGATAATTCAGTCCTGACTTCACTCAGGGCATTCTCCAGCTCTTCCACGAAAGATTCTATATGTCTGTCTACATATGCATAATTGTCTGTTTTGGCAGCCATTTCCATGATTTCCGCCGACTCGCTCAATGCACTCTGCCCCACCTGAAGGCTCGCTCCTTTGATTCCATGGACTTTGGTCTGAAACAGCTCATGATTGTTCATGGCATATCCCATAATCTCTCCAATCAGCGGTTTTGCCTCCAAGGCAAAAGCCTCCAGGGTACGGCGGTATCCTCTTTGATTGCCTTCATGTCCACTCTCTTCCATGGACTGTACAGCATCCCGCGTCTCTGGGCTCTTCCTGAATGTATCAGGTATCAGAATCTCCATCGCATCCTGAAAGAGTGTCATGTCTATAGGCTTATGCAACAGTGCCTGGAATCCATACTCCTGATAATGATCATCCAGCTCGTCTGAATCATCTGCTGTAATTAATATAGTAGGAACTCTGGTGATTTTCTGTATCTGTTCTGTTGCTTCAATCCCCGACATATCGGGCATCATATGATCCATCAGTATCAGCTGGTAAGACTGTTTCTGTACCGCTTCTATCGCTTTATGTCCGCTGCCTGCAGTATCTGTCATAACCTTCCATGGACGAAGTCTCTCTTTGAGAATCTCCTGATTTACTTTCATATCATCTACAACAAGCACTCTGGCATCAGGATAGATCCAGTTTGGTCTGACACGTTCTGTCCCATAGTTATGTCGTTTAAGTAATATTTCTTCATTAAACGTTGCTGCGGGACGCATGCTGGCTGCCGGTGCTGCTTCCTGATAAATGGTAAAACGAAATATAGAGCCATGTACACCATTGCTCTCTGCAATCGCACTTCCTCCCATCATTTCTGCCAGCTGTTTGACTATAAAAAGCCCAAGACCTGTGCTTTCTTTATCCTTTTCCTCTCCATAGCTGGAATACTCATCAAAAACATGTGCCAGCTGATAACTGCTCAGCCCTCTTCCCGTATCTGCTACCATGCAGTTAAGTTCATATCCCTTTGCGCTTTCTCTACAGGTCAGCTCACAACGTATCTCGCCCTGCTCCGTATATTTCACTGCATTTGCCAGCAGATTCTGCAGCATTTCCCTGACACGTATCTCATCTCCAAGAAACTGTGACGGATGCTTTGTTTTGATTACCATAGAGACTTTGACCGGTCTGTTCTGCAGATTCACAATGCACATATTCGTGAGATCTTCCAGTATCTTCTCCAGATCATACGGTGCACAGTTCAGCTCCAGTTTACCAGCCTCAATTCTGGAGAAAAGAAGAATGGAATTTACCAACTCCAGCAATGTATTTCCTGCATTTTTTACATATCGGATCAAAGAACGGCTGCGTCCTTCTACCTCGCTTTTGCCAAGCATGATCTCACTGATGCCGATAATTGCATGTAAAGGACTTTTCAGATCATGACTCATGCATGCCATGAAACGGCTTTTGGATACTGCCTGTTCTTCTGCCATTTCTTTAAGCTTCGCCATAAGTGCCGTTTCCTGCTTCTGCTTTGTGATATCAATTGCAGACAGAATATAGCCTTTTTTCCTGTTACGGAAGCTTACAGTCTGGAGTATGCACTGATAATATGTACCGTCTTCGGATACGAACTCCACACCCTCGTTCGGGTTATCAATCAGTTTTTTAAGATATTCCCTGCAGCAGATTCTTTTTTTCTTTTCATTAAACCGGTCAAATTCTCTTTGAAACAGCCTGTGTGCCGCCTCATTTGCATCCAGATAGTAATAGTCCTGATCTATTAATACCACTGCAATCTCTGATGTATCATACAGGTTCTCGATAAGCAGTGTTGTCGTATCCGCCAGCTGATGAGTCTCCATCAGATATAATACGATTCCGCAGCTGCAGCATAATGCCACAGGTACAATGGCTTCTCTCCAGGAGTTTCGGATGAAATACTGAAGTACAAGCCCTATTCCCGGAATGATGATCGAATGAAAAAGTGCCACATTTATGAAACGTTCTTTCGTACTGTAGGCGCAGACAAAATAAGACTTAATTGCATAATATATCATAGCAGCCACATAGCTGATAAATGCCAGCCAGAATATCAGGCTATAAACATTCCTGTTCTCATGATATGATAGAATCATGGATACATCTGCCACAATCAGTCCTGCAAAAAGGAGCACACGTATTTCCTTTCGGAAACGGATTTTATGCACATCCATAATATATTGCAGCAGCAGATACGACATCTGAAGCAGCAGCAGCTCCTCTAAGAATAAAAATACTGCATGTTCCCCTGTCAGATATTCGACAATCTGGTAAAAGTCAACGATACCTATAGTTCCCAGCATCAACGGCAGCAGCCTGTGTGTGCGGGAATGCTCCATACATGCAATATACCTTTGCAGCACAAACAAGTTAAAAATCATAGCAGCAATCAATATCAACAGCATCATTCCCCATCTCCCCGTCCTGTCAGGATTCTCTTAATCTCAGATTTCACGAACACAGGATTGTATGGTCTTAATATGTAACCGGCTGCATTGATTCTACGGCACATCATGACAGTATTCTTGTCGCCCATTGCCGTAATGAACAGAATAGGAACCATATCCCTGGTCTTTTCCTTGATTTTACGTGCAGCCTCTATACCATCCATTTCCGGCATATCAATATCCATCAATACCAGATCCGGCCGTTCATTCTTATCCAGATACAAAAGCGCCTGTCTACCGGATTTTACCAGTACAACATCATATAGATTCTCCAATATGCCTCTTAATGCTTCCAGATTGGTCTTCATATCATCTACTATCAATAAACGGTATTTTTTGAAAGGCTGCAGCATCTTCTTTCGTGACTTTTCAGCCTCTGAGAATTCCCTCAATTCCTCTCCGACTGCCTTTTTCACGGTAATATTAAAATTGTCTCTATCTGCCAGATCCAGTATCGTTCCATCAAACAGCTTCACAACCGGTCTCAGATTGTGATAATCAGAATTCTCCATGATGATGCCAATTCTTCCATCTGACAGACAGACCTGTTTGCCCTTAGGATAAAGAGGTACATATTTCAATAAAGTTGCAACTACATGGCGGTCAAACATAATACCGCAGCCACCCATTAGATATTCTGACGCCTCATATGGGGAATACGGCTCTTTATATGGTCTTTTGGATACAAGAGCATCATATACATCAGCTACATGGAGAATCCTGGTAAACAGGGTCTGTTCAATGCCCTCAAGCCCTTCCGGATAACCACTGCCATCTACATTTTCATGATGATATAATACCGCTATCTTAATCTGCGCTGACAGATCCCATCGCTCCTTGATCATCTCATAAGATAACAGGGCATGAGATTTCATGATCTGATATTCTTCCTGTGTCAGTCTGCCGGGCTTATTCAGAATCTCCTGCGAGATTACCTGCTTACCCATATCATGCAGTAATGCTGCCATGACCAGATCCTGTAACTCCTCATCCTGGAGTTTTAGTCCAAAGCCTATTACACAGGCAATCACCGCCACATTTACTGAATGAGCATATGTATAATCATCAAAAGAACGCAGGTCTGTCAAATCCAAAGATATCCTGCCCTTTGACAATATCTCTTCCACGATTTTACTGGCAATTGTCTGGCATTTATCTATATTGTTTTCACGCACGCACATAAGACCTTCTGTTCTTAAAGAGGGTGTAATCGTAGGTTCTACATGAATATCCCTGGATAATTCATCTGTAATATATATCCCATCAAATCCATATTCATTTAATCGTTGAATATAACTGGAAGTAAGCAGCGCTCCTTCACTGATCAGTGTTCTCCCCAGAGAATCAAATAATCCATAAGCAAGCCGCATTCCCGGTCTTGCTTCTTCTAATTTCACGTATCTCATACATTGTTCCTCGATAACATGGTCTCATTTATAGCAGATATATTGTATCATATTATCTGTATATTGAATAGATAGTTTATATATTGTACGTGCAATTTACAAAACACAGGGGATATCAATATGATATGCCCCTGTGTTATAAATTTCCTAATTTTTACTATTCTCTACAATGTATTTTGCTTCCTCATACTGCTTCACAGTAATCCCCAATGCCTTGCAGGCATCTTCTAGTGAAAGCCCCATATTCTCCATAATTTTCATTACATTGTCATATCGTTCCTGACATTGACCTTCTGTCAGCCCTTCTTCGCGTCCTTGATGTATCAGTTTTATTGATTCCAGTTCCATTACATGTCCACCCATAACTTCATCCATCCTCTCCTGACATTTCTGATTGCTGTTCGACATATAGTGCGTAATCTTACGAAACAGTTCATTGACTGTCACATATATACCCTGTTTTTCGGCTTTTCTTCTGCATTGTTCGAGCTCACACAAGATATCTTCCAGTTCCTGATAAAGTATTTCCAACTGTTTTTCATTATTATTCTCTATATCTCGTTCATATCTCATCATATAAAATGGCAAAAAGAGCATCAGATTTTTCTTAAATATCTCTTTTGCGCCATATTTCTTAATCTTAACTACCGGTACTGTATAATCACTCGTCTGTCCATTCTGTAGCACCAGCCTGACTTTCATTACATCCGGGGTATTCTTTGTACTTCTCAGATACAGCACACACGAACTTGGAAATTTTACTTCGCACCCTTCTTCTCCCCATTCTGCATTTTTCCAGGCAATTGCAAAATCATACCGAAGCATGCGGATGACCATTTCCTTGTCTTCATTACTCTGACATTCCACATGGTACAATCCATCTCTCACCCCGGCATAAAGATCAGTTATAATTGTTCCGTCTTTTTCATGATGTTCATTTCGAAACAGATGCACTTTTTCCTCTTTACCATACGCCGTTCCAAACACTTCATTAATTGTTGGAATCAGCACCTGTGGGTATTCCTCTACCATCGTGGCAAAAGCATCATCAAAAATCCTGCTGTTGTTATCTTCTGGCAATATTTCCTCTCCTTTATTATAAACTAACCAAATCTGTTGCGCAACTGTCCGGCTCTGCCTACTATACAGGATAAAAAGCTTTATGGCGATAGATTTTACGATTATTTTATGTTTGTATATTTTTACTATTTTTATAGTAATTTGTCATAGACCCTGCCACTGTAAAATCTTATAATATAGATGTTGATTTATACTTGTGAAACAAAATATGGAGGGATTTCTTATTATGGATACACAGATTATTACATTATCTGACCACTGCCGGTTTCATCTGGGGGATGAGCCGGATGCCTGGCAGGCATGGTATGATGATACAGACTGGCAGGAAGTGACACTTCCGCATGACTGGTCTGTTACACTGCCTTTTGACAGGAATTGTTCCAGCGGAACAGGCTATCTGCCCGGTGGTATCGGCTGGTACAGGCTTCATATAAAACCGGATGAGAGCTGGAGAGGCAAGCAGATCAGCATCTGTTTTGATGGCGTATACAAGAACAGCCGCGTCTGGTGCAACAGTTATTATCTTGGAGAGCGTCCAAACGGTTATATCAGCTTCTCTTATGACATTACCGAGCAGTTCCGTTACGACGCAGATAATATCATCTCTGTCTACGTTGACCACAGGGAAATTGCAGATTCCCGCTGGTATACAGGCAGTGGCATCACCAGAAAAGTGACACTTCGCATTGAAGAATCCATTCATCCTGTAGAAAATGGCATCTTCTTCTCTACACCACAGGTAAACAGTGATCAGGCTGTTTGTGAAATTACGCAGGAATTAGTCAACTGCACTGACCAGGACAGCCAGGTAACAGTGACCAGCCTGCTCTTTGCACCTGACGATACACTGATATCAGAGCAGATTGCGCATCAGGAGATTGCAGCACATGACACGTGTGTCACAAAAATTCAGAGTATTGTGCTGCATCCATGCTGCTGGACACCGGAAACGCCTTCTCTCTATACTTTAAAAACATATCTTTCTTACAAAGAAGGAGAGCAGTCCATTCATACACTGGCAGATACCCAGAAGGTAGGAATCCGTTCCTTGCGTTTCGATGCAAATGAGGGATTTTTCCTGAACGATGCCCCTTATCAGTTTAAGGGCGTCTGCATTCATGAAGACGCAGGCTGTTTTGGCAACGCTGTTCCTGTTGCTGTATGGCACAGAAGACTGGCAAAATTGAAAGCCATGGGTTGTAATGCCCTGCGTATGAGTCACAATCCTCATATGCCGGAATTATACGCACTGTGTGATGCCCTTGGATTCCTTGTAATTGATGAAGCCTTTGATGAATGGGAAGGTCCTAAGAACAAATGGAGTACCGGTCACAACGTATATCCCCCTAAACATCAGGGCTATTACGTCAATTATCCCGAGTGGCATGAGAAAGATCTGACAGATATGATTTTAAGAGACCGAAATCATCCAAGTATTGTCATGTGGAGTATCGGAAACGAGATTGATTATCCTAATGATCCATACTGCCATCCCAGTTTTTCAACCATGACAGGCAATAATGACAGCAACAAACCAGCCGCTGAGAGAATGTACAATCCTTCCCGCCCTAATGCGCAGCGTTTGGCTGTATTATCCAGAGAGTTATGTGAGATTGTGCATAAAACTGATGCCACACATCCTGTTACTCTGGCTGCTGCTTTTCCTGAGTTATCTGCCAAGCTGGGCTTCATTGACCCTCTGGATGTGGTCGGCTTCAATTATAAAGAGCATTTATACGAGGAACATCATAAAGCATTTCCGGACAAGCCATTCCTTGGCAGTGAAAATGGACACAGTCTGTCTGCCTGGAAAGCAGTTACAGAAAATGCCTACATATCCGGTCAGTTCCTGTGGACAGGCATTGATTACCTGGGCGAAGCCCACGGCTGGCCTATTCATGGCTCCGGCGCAGGTCTTATGACCATGGCAGGATTTGAGAAGACAGGTTATTACAGAAGGCAGAGTCTGTGGTCTTCCATACCCATGATTCATCTGGCTACAATAGCAGCCCAGGACAGTTGCCGTACTTCCTGGGGTGAGACATTCAAGCAGCCAATAGATTGTGAATTTGCTCCTGCATCTGAATGTTGGGATTATGTACAAGGCGAAGAAGTGGTTGTTAAATGTTATACGAATCTGCCACAGATTGAACTGACTCTGAATGGTAAAACCATCGGTACCTATGATAGGGACGAAGAGAAAGACTGCATCCTGGTTACTCTGCCTTTTGCGCCAGGTGAATTGAAAGCCACTGGTGTAGGAGTCCATCAGCGAATCAGCGACACCCTGCATTCTACCGGCTCTCCATGTCAGATGTCAGCAGAAGTATATCAGCTGGAAAAAGACACACCCACAGGAAACCTGACATACGTGTCAGAATTGACAAATGGCAGAAATCTCTATCAAATCGCCATTACCCTGCTGGATTCTAATGGACACCGTTCCTATCAGGCAAGCTCCATGCTGCAGGTTCATGCAGCAGGTGGCAAGCTGCTTGGTCTTGAAAATGGCGACCTGGCTGATGTTACAGAATATACAGCAGATTACCGCAGAGCTTACCACGGAGAGCTGATGGCTTATGTGCAGGCGGATTCAGATATTCCCGCAGTTGTCACCATAAGCGGAGAAATGCTTAAAACTCTGGCGATTACAGTTCCTGCAAACAATTAATTGATACTTATATAAAATAAAAAAATCCTGACCTTGAAATTCCCTAAAGCATCCAAGGTCAGGATTTATTTTTAACCAATATCAGGTTCATCTTTTAATGCAATTTTACCAGTAGATTTTCCTTCTGTTTCAAAGACTATAATCTCATTTCTGCCTTCCTTTAACAAAGGAGCAGGTATATAAAGTCTCTTCTGTGGACCAATCTCCCAGAATCTTCCCAGGTTAAAGCCATTTAAGAATACACAGCCTTTTCCCCAACCGTCTAACTCCAGGAAAGTATCTGCCCTCTCTGTTACTTCCAGTTCAAATCTGTAGAATGCAGGAAGTCCTTCTGTATAACCCTTTGTAAAATCTATCTTGTCCACGTTATCCAGCGAGAGCGGATACATTGTCCAGTTATAATGCATATGTCCGTTAATTTGCACACAGTCTTTGATTCCCTTATGCTGATGTTCCATCATAGGACCGAAATTTACACGTCCCATGTTCTCCATCAGAATATCCAGTGGAGCGCCTGGCTCAAATGTCACAGGCTCCTGCTTGAATACTGGTGTCTCTGACTTCATGGCATTCATATCCTCTGCCATGACTACCTGATCCAGCTGTACGCTGTATTCACCAAGAAGCTGTCTGTCATAGAGTGTGGTCAATGGTTTATGGTCAACATAAAGCTTAGCTCTGTCATTTGCTCCCCAAAGACGGATACGCTCTATATTTTTCTCCTTGGAAAGTGGAGAATGATACAGGATATATCCATAATTCTGTCCACATTTCTCCATGCATACAGGGAAAGTATCCACAATCGGAGTAGAAATATCCTCTAAGGTTTCAAACAGCCCCACCTTGGCAATTGCCGTAAGCTCACCATATGCCTTTTTACGGATAGGTGTAGTTAAATTTACCTCAGGAATTGGCGCATACTTGGAGATTACCTTCTGAAATGCCTCATATTTCGGCGTGATATCTCCTGCTTCTGTCAAAAGAGCATCATAATCGTAGGAAGTGACATCCGGTGTAATCTGATCATAATAATTAGATCCGTTCATGAATCCAAAATTGGTTCCACCCTCAAACATATAGATATTCACATGCCCCATATCCAGCATATCATCCAGATCCTGCGGACTGTCAGGATTACCCTTCATATGACCGCCATTTCCCCAATGATCAAACCAGCCTACCCAGAACTCCGCACACATAAGAGGTCCGCCATCATTGTAACGGGAAAGAACTTCAAATCTTTCCCTGGTTCTGGAGCCAAAATTACCCATTACCTGTACGCCATCTACCTTGCCACAGCTCAGGGATTCATCAAAAGGCCCGTCAGAACTGATCAATGGTACTTCCACACCGGCTTCTACCATAATGTCGCGCATGATCTCCATGTATCTGGTATCATCACCGTAGTAACCGTATTCGTTCTCTACCTGCATCATGATCACAGGTCCACCCTTAGTAATCTGCAACGGTATAAGCTTTGGCATCAACACTGCATAGTATTCTCTGATATGTTTTAAAAATGGTTCATAGACTGCACGAAGTCTCATTCCATCTTCTTTTAACAACCAGGCAGGAAGTCCGCCAAATTCCCATTCAGCGCAGATATAAGGAGAAGGACGAAGGATTACATATAATCCCAGCTCCTGTGCTGTACGCACAAATTTCTCCACATCCAGAATTCCTTCAAAGTGAAATTCGCCTTTATTCGGTTCATGCATGTTCCATGGAATATAGGTCTCCACCGTATTGCATCCCATGGCTTTTAATTTTTCTAATCGATCACGCCAGTATTCCGGCACAACACGGAAATAATGAATGCTTCCGGATATTACCTGAAAAGGCTCTCCGTTTAGATAAAAATTATCTTTGATTTCGAATTGTCCCATAGATATACCATGCCTTTCTGTATCGTTCAATAATTTTTCAAATCAAAAGGGTGTACCTCACTTCTAAGCGAAGCTTTGTGTACACCCTTTGTATGAAATCTTATACCTGAATTATATCAAGTATGTTTTACAACCTATTTGTATAATGCATCAATCTGTGACTGAAGAGCTGCTGTTACATCATTGATACCAGCTTTCTCAAGAGCTGCCTGATATTCAGCAACAATGTCCTCTGCAGAACCGCTGTAAAGACCGAAGGAAATCTGCTTCATGTACTCTTCCTGTACGCTTGATACATTATCGATCTTACCCTGGATATCATCTACATCAGGAATGAACTGTCCATAAGGATAGTCAATCTTGAGGGAATCATACTCAGCATAGAGCTTATCAATTGCATCCCAGTTCTTTGTAGCATCCTTGAGTTCAAGGTCATCATTACGTCCCCACCAGAAGTTTGTCTGGATTTCCTGAGTCGTTGAATCATAGGAATCAGGTGTATACTTCATGCCGTTCTCATCAATTTCGTACTGAACACCTTCAATACCATAGTTGAAGAGACGATAGCACTCAGGATCGTTTCTGATTAAGTCATATACCATCAATGCTCTTTCAGGATTCTTGGAACCTGCAGATACTGCCATTGCACCATGAGTAATAGAAAGTGCTACTACATTACCTGTTTCTTCGCCGAAGTAGAAGAATCCTGTTTCTGCATCTTCATCTGTGTCATAGATTGTATTGGAAGATGTATGTGAGCAAAGATCTGTCCAGGTCTGTGTATGATGCTGTTCTACTGCAACCTGACCAACTCTGTATTCATCTCTGTTCTGAGAAGATGTATTGTTCAGAACGTTAGTAGGGAACACACCGAGTTCATTCCATTCTTTCATTAACTTAGCATATTCTACAAGTGAATCTGTATCTGTCATGTAAGGAGAATATACTGTGTAAAGATCATCCTTGCTGCCTCCCCACATAGCGCCTGCATTCAAACCATCAATTGCTACATAGTTGCTGTGGGATGCGATCCATCCACCAACCATCTGATTGTACTGTGTACCGTCTGAATCCCACAGATACTTCAGATCACTGCCATATGCTTCTTTCACATATTTGAAATATGTTGTCAGGTCTTCCCAGCTCTTTACACCGTCTGTAAGTCCTGCTTCCTTAGCCCAGTCAAGACGATAAGCAAAGCCGTGGTTAGTCCACTGTGCATAGTTGTCTTCAGGCATCAGATAAATCTCGCCATTGTACTTACACAGATCCCAGTGTTCAGGTGATACACTTGCCCAGGTCTGTGGAGCATAGGTCTTTAACATATCCTCTGATAATTCAAGGAATGCACCATTCTTAGCATTTGGCCACGCATCTAACCAGTCAGAAGCTGTACCAACCAGGTCTACAGAACCATCCATCTGTGCCAGTGTCAGGTTATATACGGATAAGTAATTAGTCCAGTCAATGTGATAAATCTTTAATTCTGCATTAACCTTCTCTGTTAAGATCTCATTTAACTTTGCAAGCATATCTGCGTTGCCGTTACCTTCGTCAGTACCACCTGTTGTCATGTATGTGATAACTACATGTTCAGAAGTATCAATATCTGCTGTCTCTGTCGCTGCAGCTTCTGTTGATGCTGTTGTATCTGCTGTTGTTGCAGATGTCTCTGACTTTGTGTCTGTTGTTGCGCTTGTACCTGTGGAGCTGTCTGAGCTGCCGCAGCCTACCATGCCCGCAACCATTGTTGTTGCCAGAAGTAAGGATACTAATTTCTTTTTCATAGATTGCCCTCCTAATATAAATAAATAATATTTGTAATCCCCCTTGCGAGGTATACATTTCTGTTATTAAGTTTTAAATTAGCCTTTAACCGCACCAACGGTAATACCGCCGATGAAATATTTCTGTACGAAAGGATACAGCAATACGATAGGTCCTGTTGCCAGACACGCTGTTGCCATCTTCAAAGTCTCTGTTGGCAGATCTGTTACTGTTACATACTGTCCTGCAATAGAGTTCTTTAAGCTCTGTGCTTCGTTTACAACACGATACAGGTTGAACTGTAAAGGAATAACCTTGACATTGGAGCTCAAAAACAGTGATGACTGATACCATTCATTCCAGTAACCTAATGCAAGGAACAATCCGATAGTTGCCAGTGCCGGTTTTAACATAGGCAGAATCAGTGATACGAAGATTCTGAAATCGCCTGCACCATCTATCTTACCTGATTCTGTAATCTCATGAGGAATACTCTTAACGAAGTTCTTCATCAGGATAATCAGCCATGGTGACATCAGCAGTGGTAATAATACTGCAAGATAGCTGTCTTTCAAATGATATGTCTGTACCATCAACAGATAGTAAGGAGCAAGTCCTGCCTGGAACAGACTGGTGAAATATACGAAGAAGGAAATACCGTTTCTGAATGGGAAGTCCTTTCTCTGTAAAGCATAGCCAGCCATTGCAATACAGCTTAAACCGATTGCTGTACCAACTACGGTAAGTACAATTGTCAGTACATATGACCACCAGATCGTACCCCCCTTGCATACCATATCGTATGCCTCTAACGTTATGTCCTTAGGAATGAGCTGTACGCCTTCTGCTCTGATTACCTTTTCATTGGTAAATGAGGAAGATACAATAATCAGGAATGGGAAGATACAGCAGATAGAATACAATGTTACTATAACATAACCGATTGTTCTGATTATAATATCTGATACTCCAAGTTTTACTTTCGCACTGGAGGTCATTAAATCCAAATCTTTTTTCTTTGCCATTTTACATTCCTCCAATCCTTAGAATAATGAGTAGTCAGGTTCAATCTTCTTAACTACACCATTTACTACCATGACCATAACGAAACCGATGATGGACTGGTACAGACCAACTGCTGAAGCATAAGAGAAGTTAAAGTCTGTCATTGTTGCACGATATACATATGTCTCAATGATATCTGTTGTAGGATACAATAATGAGTTAGTTCCTACTATATTATAGAAAAGACCGAAATCACCTTTTACAATGCCGCCTAATGCGAACAGCAGCAGGATAACGATTGTTGGCTTCAGGCTTGGAAGAATGATATATCTAATCTTCTGGAAGCCATTCGCACCATCTACCTTGGCTGCTTCAATAATCTCTGAATCAATACCACAGATAGCTGCGAAGTATACAACTGAGTTGTATCCTGTCTTCTGCCATAAGTGGATAAGCACCATCAGTACCGGCCATACATTTGGATTACCGTAAGGATTCAACAACTGATCTTCCGAGCCTCCAAGTGCTCTGATAATTCCATTTACGAAACCGAAATCATAATTCAGCAAGTTGTATACCAGAACGCCTACCAGAACCTGTGAAATGAAGTATGGCAGGAACATCATTGTCTGAGATACTTTCTTGAACCATTTGCTCTGAATCTCATTAAGCAGAATCGCAATAAATACTGCGATGACATTTCCTAAAATAATAAATGCCAGATTATAGAGAATTGTATTTCTTGTCAGTGTCAGCAGCTTACCTGACTCAGCCAGAAATTCAAAGTTCTGTAACCCTACGAACTTACTTCCAAAAATACCATCTCTGTAATTGTATTTTACAAAAGCAACCCAGATACCAGGCAATGGCGCATAGCTGAATGCTATAAAGAACAGAATTGCCGGTAAGCACATCAGCAATAATATTCTTGAACGCTTGACCTTCTGGAAAAAGGTCAACCCGGATTTTGGTTTTGCAACTTTTACATTTGTTTTCCCCATAATTGCAACCTCCTCGTTAATTTGCTATTTTGCAACCGATTTCATACTTGAATATTAGCACTATTTATATAGTCACGTCAATATATTAGATACATTTTGTTCACATTTGGTTCTTTTGCATAATATTTGTTTATACATTTTGTACACATCACCTATTGATAAAATAAAAAAGAACCCGATTTATATCAGGTTCTTCTACATATTACCACTATTTATGCAATCAATTTCATATTATCTCTCATGGCAGACTCCGCTGCTGTGTCTTACCACCAGTGTCGGCATGACCATGCGCAGTCTTCCTACTTTCCTGCCCTCAGCGAGTGCAGTTGCCGTATCTATCAGCTTTCTGCCATATTCTTCGTAGTTATAGTCTATACTTGTAAGCGGCGGTATGCTCATTTCTGCCATATATGTATTATCGTAGCTTACTACCGAAATATCCTCCGGCACACGATATCCTCTCTCTGTCAGGCATTTCATAATACCCATAGCCGAAAAGTCATTGATCGCAATGATTGCTGTCATCTTCACTCCAGCATCCAGCATCTGTGCAGTCTGTCTGTATGCGGTTTCAAAATCATAGCTTCCATGATCTGTTACCAGCCTTGGATCAAAATCAATGTGATTCTCATTTAAAATCTGCTTATAACGCTGGAATTTCTCAAATGTGGCAAGGACATTCAGATCTCCACCTATCAGCGCAATACGTCTGTGTCCCAGCTCCAGCAGATGATCCATCAGTATCTCCATTGCCTGCATGCTGTCAATACGTACCGTATGGCATCTGGTCCCATCCAGTTTACCGGTTATGACAACCGGTGTCTTAGCCATGATCTGATTTACCAACTCCACATATTCTTCCCTGGATACCAGATCATCTACTCTGCCGCCAAATTGGATAATTGCATCCACTTTCTGTTCCTGCAGGCTTACCAACAGCTTCTTCTCTGTCTCTTCGTCCCCAAGGAAATTGCACAAAACGGCTGTATATCCGGCTTCTCTGGCTGCCTTCTCGCATGCAACGAACATGGCTGCATAATAAGGGTTTCTGATATCTGCAGACAGGATTCCAATGGTATGTGTCTTCGTATCTGCAAGTCCTCTTGCCATGACATTGGGCTTGAAATTATACTTTTCTATCAATGCCATTATTTTTTCTTTCTTCTCACTCCGCACATTTGCACTGTTCGTCAATACTCTGGATACTGTAGATGCAGATACACCTGCTTCTTTCGCTATATCATATATTGTGATTGTTTTATCATTATTCTGCAAAAGGACACCTCCCTTTGAAACCGATTTCATCTATACTAAAATGATACGGAATATTCAGGGAGGTGTCAAGTAGATTATAGAAAATAATCCCTGTTATTCAATTGTCATTTTCTTTACATGCGCCAGTGCATCCTTTACAGGTGGAATACACAGAATCACTACTGTTATGACCGCCTCAGCAAAGATATAGATTGCATTATATACCAGTGAATAAGGCAATGCACTCCAGCCTTCCCATGCATAAGCGCCGAAGAATATCCAGCCGGAGATTACTGCAAATACGTATCTGCCAGCCACACCTGCAAGATATCCCTTGATCAGACCATTCTTCGCATTCACAAACAGTCCTGAAAGTCCAAGCGCTCCAAAAGCCAGAATATAGTCAACAACCAGCTGCATCGGGTACAATACATACGGATCGATCAGAAGCTGCAAAATACCATATGCCACACCAGTCATGATACCTGCTCCAAGTCCGAACCAGTAACCAGGCAGAGCGATCATCAGCATGGATAATAATGTGATAGAGCCACCTGTTGGGAAATGAAATACCTTAATATTGGACAGTACAGTTCCAAGTGCAATTGCAAGCGCACAGAATGCCAGCTGCTTTGCAGAGAGCTTCTTTGTTACCTTTTTATTACCTTTTCCGGCAAAATACATGGCAACTCCAAGAAGGGCAATTATCACTACTGCCAGCAGAACATTACCAAGCGTTGTCGGGACATACGTAGTCTCGCCCCAGTCATTCACTACAACATTGTACAACATAAAAAAATCCTCCTTCGTTTGCGCGAGGAGGAACCACACCGTATCTACATACAACGAAAACAGCATACTGCTGCTTTGGTCTTCTATGTAAATTCCTGCTTCCTTCCGCCGGTATTATCCGGTTCAAGTAGTAAGGGTCAGAGTCCATACAGAACTCAGTCTCAGCGATGTGCTCCCCTAGCGGTTAATACTAATATTTATTTAGCATACTAAAGTATAAAAGTTTTACATAGATTTGTCAATGTGGATTTGTTTATTTCATTATTTACTGTAATTTGAACTTGGCTACGATGTTGTTCAGCTCATCTGCACATCCATAGCACTCTGTTACCTTATCATGAATATCTACTGTCTTCTCTACCATATCGCTGGTCTTCTGTGCGATATCTGTAACGCCTGTAGCAGATTCATTTACTGTATCTTTAATGCCCTCCAGCGCATCCGCTGAAGTTTCTGTTAATGTTGTCAGCTTATCAATGGCATCCTTGACCTTATTCATGTTATCGCCATAAGCATCTGCATCTGCCTGATACTGTACGCTGACTTCCTGGAACTCCTTATAATCCTCAAGAACGGACTTCTCCAGAAATTCTGTCGTCTCCTTCATGCAGTCTGTCATATTATCTACCGCTTCATTGACAGCCTTCACAATGGTTCCGATATCTGCAATCGCCTTGGAGGTCTGGTCTGCAAGACTTCCTATCTCTGTAGCAACTACTGCGAAGCCCTTGCCTGCTTCTCCTGCTCTTGCAGCTTCTATGCTGGCATTTAATGCCAACAGACCTGTCTGTGAAGAGATTTCCATAATTGTATTAGAAAGCTCATCAATCTTATTCACTGCCTTGGAGCCTTCTATTGCCTTATCAGACTTGTCTTTTACATTCTGATACATATCCATGGTACGCCTGCTTGCCTGCTCTGTCTTATGTCCCAGATTCTTGGCTCTTTCCATGACTTCATCAGACTGTATGGCTCCCTTGCCAGCCATATCTGCAATGGACTCTGCTTCACGTCTCATAGTCTGTACATTCTCATTTACATTTACAGTAGTAGCTGCTGCTTCTTCCATACTGGCTGCCAGCTCCTGTGTCGTAGCAGAGTTGTCTGTACACATGGAGTTGATCATATCGGATGTCTGTCTAAGACTATCCACATTGGTTGTAATATCTGTACTTGCTGTGTTAATATCCTGTACCATCTTGCGAAGATTCGTACGCATATCATGTACTTCTCTTGCCATAAGACCTGTCTCATCACAACGCTTACGCAGCTGACCGCCATTTTCTGTCGGTGTAAAATCAAGCCTTGAAGTCTTGCCGATAATTTGTGTCATCTGCCAGATTGGTCTGCAGATAAACATGCTCACAACATATCCGATAATAATAGAAATTACCAGCGTTACTGCTGCAATACCCAGCATATAATTAATCATTGTATTCAATGAAGCAGTGATTTCTGATTTATCTACAGTAACAACTACGATCATATTGTTATCTGTCAATGCATATCCTGCATATTTGAGTACACCATTAAAGTCATATTCCACTACTTCGTTATATGGCTTATTGCCAGCCTCAAGTTCCGCAACTACACCTTTTATCACCGAATTCTCAACAGGCTGTCCAATCTTGTCTGCTGTAGGATGATACAGCATCGTGCCGTCCGCAGATACGAGATATGCATATGCAGAATCATACCCTTTCATCTCGATTCCCTGCATAACAGCCGTATATTCTCCCTCACTTACCAGTGCTTCCGGTATATTGGAGATTGTCTTTGCTCCTTGCTCAGCCAGACTCATAATGTAATTTTCATTCGCTTCTTCCAGAATACTGCTTGCTTCGTTATCTGCACTGATCACACTTCCTGCCAACGTAACAATCGTGATGGCAATTACAAGTAAAATAATTTTGAACGAAATAGAATGAATAAAAGAAATCTTTTCTGTTTTATTCATGATAGTTACTCCTTTCATTTCCCATAGTAAAATTGCAATACATAATTTTCACAAAATTATTATACCATGCCGCATATTGTTTGAAAATATATATTTTTACATAATTATTGCAGTTATTTGTATTTCTCGAAAAATGTCGCTATTTTCCTATAAGTCTATCTTTCTTCCATTGTTTTCCTTCTATGATTTCATATAATAAATTTCAGTAACATGACACAACATCTTACATTACAGGAGGATTTTTGCCGTGATGAAAACTCTACTCAGAAAGTTTTTTTCCTATGATACCTCTCTGGCGTCTTTTGAAACTTCTAATGGTACTATGACATTGCCAAAAATATTTATTCCCTTTTTTATAGAAATGCTTCTGCTGAATTTAATGGGGACGATCAATACATTTATGCTGTCTCCTATTTCAGAATCGTTATCCAGTTCTCTTTCCTACAGGCTGTGACCTCCAGCATGTCAGGTATCTTTCGAAGCTTCGGAAGACCCAAAATAGCTGTAGGTATATCCCTCTTTATGAACTGTCTTATGGCAATTCTGGATTACTTCGTAATTTTCCAGCCTGTATCCATACCATTAAAGGGTGTGACCGGCGTTGCCTGTGCCTATGTGATCAGCGAAGCCTGCGGACTGATACTGATCAGTACGTTGCTCTTTAAAGTGCCTATTGGACTTGATCTGTCAGGTAAGAATATACATACCCTTAAAATGATCGGTTCTATTCTGCATGTTGGTGTTCCTGGAGGTGTCAGCTCGATTTCCTACAGCCTGTCACAGGTCGTCTCCACTTCCATTATTGCAATACTGGGTACATCTGCCATTTCTACCAAAATATATGTATCCAACATTGTCTTCTATGTATATGTGTTTGGTCTGAGCCTTGGCACTTCCACATCACTGTTCATCGGCTGGCTCTCCGGTGCAGGCAAATACGAACAGGCTTACCGGCTTAATCTACAGAACCTGAAACTGACAATCTGCATGAATGTATTCCTGTCATTCTGCATTTATCTTTTCTCAGAGCCTTTACTTCGCCTTTTTACAAGCGACCCTGTTATTCTGCAAATGGGACATACACTGATGTTTCTTGATATTTTCGTGGAAATAGGCAGAGGATTCAATCACATTGAAGAGAACTCTCTTCGCGGCTCCGGTGATGTGGTCTACCCTATGGTAATCTCCATCTTTTCCTGCTGGACCATGAGCATTCTGTTCTCCTATCTGTTAGGAATCAGACTGGGCTTTGGACTTGCCGGATGCTGGATTGCTTTTGCCATGGATGAACTTTTCCGCGGAACAGCTTATCTGATCCGTTGGAAATCACGTAAGTGGATGAACAAGACCGTTGCCTGACCAGGCTAACGGGGCTTTTGTTCTTCCTGGCTGAGTTGATAGGTCGCCTGACCATACTGACCTGGTGTAACGCCTGTATACCTGCGAAATACCTTGCCAAAATATCCTTCGTCCTCGTAGCCTACTCTGTGTGCAACCGCCGATATTTTCATAGAAGTAGTGCTTAAAAGCTCCATTGCATGATGCATCCTGATTTCATTAAGATACAAAAATATGGTTTTCCCCATATTGGCTTTAAACACCTTGTTGAGATAGTCAAAGTTACAGTTAAACTCCCTCTCTATCAGATTACTGTCTATTTTCTGGTCATAATGCAGATTCAGATAATGTAAAAGCGCCTGCACCCTGCCTTCTTCTTATCTGAGGATGTCTGAAATGAATATAGGGCGGTTCAAGAACCGCCCTGTCTATCAGTCGTACCTGAGGTACAATATTTCCATTTATTTCATAATAATACATATTTTATCTCTATTTTGCAGTTTCAAGATATTTCTCTACACTGGCAAGCTTTACGCATAATACAAATACTTCGCAGGCTTTCTTCAGATCATCCGGTGTTGGATAAGAAGGTGCGATACGGATGCTTGTATCCTTAGGATCTTTCTTATATGGATATGTACTTCCTGCCGGTGTCATGACAACGCCTGCTTCCTTACACAGGGCAACGACACGTTTTGCACATCCTTCAATCGTATCAAAAGCAATGAAATATCCGCCCAGAGGCTTAATCCATGTACCAATCTCCAGTCCACCCAGTTCATTCTCAAGCGTCTCAATGACAGCTTCGAACTTAGGTCGAAGAATTGCTGCATGCTTGTCCATATGTGCATATACCCCCTGCGCATCCTTGAAGAATCTTACATGGCGAAGCTGATTGAGCTTATCGTGTCCGATTGTCTGAATTGTCATGGACTTCTTGATCTCTGCTGCATTTGCAGGTGATGTGATCAGCGCAGCCACACCAGAACCAGGGAAAGTTACCTTGGATGTAGAACACAATTCATAATAAATATCTGGATTGCCTGCCTTCTCGCATTCGGTTACGATATTTAAGATCTCTGCCTTATGGTCAGGATATAAATGATGAATTGCATATGCATTATCCCAGAAAATCCTAAAGTCAGGAGCTGCCGGTTTCAGATTGGCAAATCTGCGTACTACTTCATCAGAATATACAACACCGCTTGGATTGGTGTATTTGGGTACATTCCAGATTCCCTTTACAGCCGGATCATTGTTCACATATTTCTCTACCAGATCCATATCAGGGCCATCCTCGTTAAGAGGAATATTGAGCATCTCTATGCCAAAGCTTTCTGTAATCGCAAAGTGTCTGTCATAACCAGGTACAGGACATAAGAACTTGATCTTATCCTGCTTACACCACGGCGTATTGCCACCGATTCCATGAATCATGGCTCTGGCTACCAGGTCATACATTACATTTAAGCTGGAATTACCGTATACAATAATATGATCTGTCGGTGCATCCATCAATTCAGAAAATAACTGCTTTGCTTCAGGTATACCGTCCAGTTCACCGTAATTTCTTACATCTATGCCCTTAGATGACTTGAAATCTGATGCAGAATTCAATACGTCCAGCATAGGTGCTGACAAATCAAGCTGGTCTGCTCCCGGCTTACCACGGGACATATCCAGTGAAATACCGGATGCCTTAATGGTATCGTATTTTGCCTGTAATTCTTTTTGCAATATTTCCAGCTCTGCCTTGCTTAAATTCTTGTACGCCTTCATAATTTTCTCCTCACTTTGCGCCATTTTATCTTCAAACGTTTTTGTCTTTGGGTGACGCACATTTGTCCTTATTACAAAAACTTTCTTATGCCATTATAATAACATCAGCCCCAAATGTCAATTATTTATCATAATTATACAGCGATTTTGTTTATTTATGAAATATCTCCCGTGCAGTTTCTACCAGAATCAGCAATGTGACGGGTCCCAGAAGAACTCCGCCTATTCCATAATATAAGACGCCTGCATATACAGCGATCAGCATAGCCACAGACGATACCTGCGCGCCACTGCCCATAAGTCTTGGCTCCAGTACTTCCCTGATGCACACACAGATCAGATAAGTGATGCCTACGATCACTGCTCCCAATATACGCCCTTCTATTAATTGCATGACTGCTATCGGTACAAGTACAATTCCCGTTCCAATAAAAGGCAGCACATCCATGACACCAGCCAGTATTCCATAGAACCAGCCCTCATGTACGCCGGCTATAGACAGACCTGTCACGGCAGTTATACTGATACACAGCAATATAATGCCCTGTGTCCGTACAAAAGTCTTCATCATGCTGCCTAACTTCTTACCGATTCTTAAAATAATAGCCAGAATCCTGTCCAGTGCAGGAGAAGCCACTGCTGCATTCAGAAGTCCCTGCTGCCATCTGTCAATCTCTCTTGCAAATAATACAACACATATAAAACTGACCAGCAGAAAAGTACATAATTTGCCAATGCCTATTACATACTGAATTGTCTTTGTAACCAGCGAACCACTCTGTACACCCATTACCTTTGTAATATCATAGAATCGATTCTCCAGCCAGATATACAGTATGCCGTTCTTTAATCCCATATAGTTCTCGATCTGCCCACAGCAGCTCTGTACGAAATCTCCACACGCCTGCTCTACTCTGTCAAGATTGCCTATCAGAGTCTGCGCCTTGCTCATCATGAAAGTTCCAAGCCCAACAAACACAAGGGCAATAACAAGCAGCAGAATGAACACAATGCCCCCTGCCATGATTCCTCTGCCCTTCTTATCTGCCCTCCCCTTTCTGATAAAAGAGGCATGTAATGGAACAACCGTAATCAATGCTACCGCAAAAGGCAGAAAATACGGCAGTACATATTTCATAATCCATAGAATTATAATAGAAATCATTCCAAACAATATAATCTGTTCATAATCCTTACGCATAAAAAACCACACTTCCCTATATTCATAGAGTTAGTATGGTTTCTTTGCTGATTTCTATTCGATTATAAGATTCCAAAGTGCTGCAGAATAATCTTTACACCCAGAAGAATCAGGATAATACCTCCTGCCAGTTCTGCTTTTGCCTTGTATTTGGTTCCAAATACATTACCGACCTTTACACCTGCCGCTGACAGACTGAATGTAATCACTCCGATGAAAAGTACCGCAGGAACGATCATGGTTCCGATCTCCATACAGGCAAAGGACACACCAACTGCAAAGGCATCAATACTTGTTGCAACTGCCAATACGAACATTTCCTTCACGCCGAGAGAAGCATCTGCCTCTTCTTCCTCTTCCTTGGATAAGGCTTCCTTGAGCATATTTGCTCCGATCAAAGCCAGAAGCACAAATGCGATCCAGTCTGATACCGCATTTACAAATCTTGCAAAAGTCGTACCGAGTAAATATCCCAGTGTCGGCATCAATGCCTGGAATCCACCAAACCATGCACCCACAATAACAGCCTGCTTAACTGTAAGCTTCTTCATTGCAAGTCCCTTACAGATAGACACCGCAAAAGCATCCATTGACAGTCCTACTGCCAAAAGAAATAACGTTAATAAATCCATATTCTCTTTTCCTCCATACTTGCGGCCGCAGGTGCCACCCCGCGACCTTTATCACACAGCCAAACTCTGAGGTATATCATAATTGGAATAAGAAAGGGTACAGCCCATAATAAGCTGTACCCTTGAATAATCTGTATAATCGAGAGCTATGTACAGCGTATTATAAGTAGTCTTCTACTATGCTATACATGAGTCTCATTAATTAAGATAAGCCAGACCTGTCATTACCTGTCGGTCAGTATGTTGACTTATCGCGCCCTTGTGCCTTACTGAACGCCAACTACTCCCTCACGAGTTATAACCCATATTATAAGGAAGGAATCACATACTGTCAAGCTCTAATTCAATCCTGCTCTCTTTAACTGCTTACGGATAATAGGACCTGCAATCATTGCAATGATGATCTTAACAAGATCACCCGGTATAAAAGGTATTACACCTGCTGCAAGTGCAGCTGCAAATCCCATATGAGCAGTATATGCCAGCCATGCTGTTCCAAACGCATAGCATACTGCTGTTCCAAGTACCATACCAATAAAATGCATATAAAGCTTCTTCTCCCACTTCTCAATAAAGAAGCCACAGATCAGTGCCATAAAGATAAAGCCGATCAGATATCCGCCTGTAGGTCCAAAGAGCTTACCTGCACCAGCTGTAAATGCTGCAAATACCGGAAGTCCTACCAGTCCCAGCAATAAATAGATACAGTAGCTTATCGTTCCTCTCTTCATACCCAGTACGTATATTGCAAAATAAACTGCCAGATTGGTCAAAGATATAGGAACCGGGCTTACCGGAATTGCCAGAGATAAAGGTCCTAAAATACATGTAACTGCTGCCATAACACCGATCAGTGCCATTGTTTTTGTCTTATTGGCAGAAGAACCGGCTGTTTTTACTTCTGTGTTTGTGCTCATAATCATGAAAACCTCCCATTGTAAATTTACCACACGACTAATAGTTTACAATGAGAGGTTTTAATTGTCAACCATATTATTTTATAAGGTTGACATTTTCTTAACGTCCATATTTGTTTTTTACAAAAAGCTGTACTTCATAAGGTTTCAGGTATTCTTCCCGTTCACCTTCAAGAAGCCTATAAGTATCGTTCAGATGATATACCTTCTCTTCATTTGTATGATTGATTACAAACAGCCATACCTGACCATCACTTTCTCTGGTCATCAGCTCTACACCATCCTGTGCAGTACCCAGTCTCTCCACATCACTTTCCTGTGTAAAGTACTCTACCAGTTCATCCATCAGTTCTGCTTCTGGCTGTGTGCCTACATACCATGCCTTGCCCTGTCCATATACATTCTCGGTCACTGCCGGAGTCTGCTTATAGAAGCTTGTAGTATATTCTGCAATCATCTTCGCATCTGTAAGGGTAATGATATCAGCCCATTTGGATACAGGATATTCCCTCTTACCAAAGAGCACCTGGCATTCCTTTGAGAAAAGACAGTCATACTCTGGAATCTCAATACCACACAGATCACCTAATCTGCCCGGTAATTCTCTGTCAGTCATACAGATATTGTTCGCATCCTTGACTCCTGTGCGCATGTCCAGAACCAGATGTCCACCAGCTTCTACATAGTCTATGTAATGCTGCTCCAGTTCCGGTGTCATAAGGTACTGTAATGGTGCAATGACCAGCTTGTACTGTGACAAATCATCGCTGTCCTGTACAAAATCCACTGGAATCTTCTTATCATAAAATGCCTTGTAATATTTCTTCAAATGCTCTACATAGCGCAGATCCGGATGATTGGGCTGAATCTGGAAAGCATAGTTTTGTCTGAAGGAATGTACAATGGCTACCTCTGGTTTCGGCATAGCACCTTCAAATTCATCCATATGTGGTGCAAATGTATGAATCAGCTTCCTGGCTTCTTCATAGGTTCTACCCGGTCTTCCACTGTGTCCCAGAATACCATGCCAATACTGCTCTGTACCCATGGCACAGGCTCTCCAGCGGAAGAATACAACTGCATCTGCACCATGCGCTACAGACTGAATTGCCCATACTGACATCTGACCAGGGTCCAGTGCTCTCGCCATGGTTCCCCAGCCGGCGATTCCTGCCTGCTGTTCCATGATCCAGAATGGTTTCTTCTTATAGCTTCTGATTACATCATGGCTGGCTGCAATATCGCTGTCCGGCTGGTGAGGCTGCTCCTGCCAGTAACCCGCAGGATAGATATCGTTGGATACAAAATCAAGCAGCTCACCCAGATCATAATAATTTACCTTATCATCAAAGCACATATAGTTATGTGTGATAAAATGATTCGGACAGTTCTCCCTGATAATATCTGCCTGCCATTTGGCAAAATCAACGATCAGATCAGAACAGAAGCATTTCCAGTCCAGCATGGCAGATGGATTCTCACCTACTGCGGTAATCAATGGTGTACTGATCTGTGAGAAAGTATTATAGCCCTGACTCCAGAATGCAGTACCCCACGCATCATTCAAAGTCTCAATATCGCCATATTTCTTCTCCAGCCACTGTTGAAAACGTGCTTTACAGGAATCGCACATACACAGATCCCCATGAGAATTACCCAGCTCATTATCAATCTGCCATCCGATTACACCCGGATTATTGGCAAATCTTTGTGACATATGTGTCACAAATCGTTTGATATGGGCACGATATGTCGGATTGGACTGACAGTCATGATGTCTGCCGCCAAAGTGTCTGACACGCCCCTGTGTATCTATTGGCTGTATCTCCGGATTCTTCTCAATGATCCAAGCCGGAGGTGCTGCTGTTGGTGTACCAAGAATTGTCTTGATTCCATGCTTGTCCAGAAGTGCTATCGCTTCCTCAAGCCATTCAAAATGGAACTCGCCTTCTCTCGGTTCCATTTTAAACCATGAGAACTCTGCCATTCTCACAACCTGAACACCCATCTCCTGCATTAATTTAGCATCTGTCTCCCATCTTTCTTCCGGCCAGTGCTCCGGATAATAATCCACCCCAAAATGAATTCCCATAATCATACCTGCCTTTTTATTATTATAATCTTTTTACAAGATTCTCTACTAATTTTGCTGAATGCGCTGCTGCTGCCCGTTCAAATTCAGGATAATCCATATGTGCGCTTCCATCTGCCTTGTCAGAGATAGCACGAATTACCACATAAGGAATTTCGTTTAAGAAAGCTGCATGTGCAATGGCTGCGCCTTCCATCTCTGTGCAGGAACCATCGAAAAGATCAATGAGCTTATTCTTGATCTCTTCTCCTGAAATGAACTGATCCCCACTGAGAACTCTGCCCTCGTATACGTTGATGTCAGGATTTACTTCCCTGCATACTTCAATTGCTGCCTCTACCAGCTGTCTGTCAGCCTTGAAGAAGGACTCCTTCATCTGTGGGATAATGCCCTGCTTATAACCAAGTGCTGTAACGTCCATGTCATGCTCACACGCATCTGTAGATACTACAATGTCGCCAATGTTGATCTCTGCACGAAGAGAGCCTGCTACACCTGTATTAATGACTGCATCTACCTGAAAGAGATCTGCAAGTATCTGTACACAGATTCCCGCATTGACCTTACCGATACCACACTGCACAATGACAACGTCCTTGCCTCTTAATGTACCTTCATAGAACTTCATGGAAGCCTTCTCTACGATATTCTTCACATCCATTTGTTCCTTGAGGACTTCTACCTCCAGCTCCATTGCGCCAATAATTCCTATTTTCTTCATTCTTATGTTCTTACCTTTCTCTTGATTACATTCTGTTCTTATTCAGGATATACCAGTCTGTCCGGTTTGATATCATACAGTACGTTATCCAGATAACGCTTTGCCAGATAATTAGCCATACCCAGATTCATATCCAGATAGTTACCACAATCCTTAGGTGCTGCTCCCGGTACTTCTCCCTTGAAATCTCTGATAAATTCATACATCTCAACCATTAAAGGAATGATATCCTTTGACTCATAATCTCCTGCCAGTAACAGATAAAAGCCTGTACGGCAGCCCATCGGTCCAAAGTAAATCGTCTTGGAACCATATTCTGCATGGTTTCTTAAAAAAGTTGCAGCCAGATGCTCAATTGTATGCATCTCTGCTGTGTTCATGACCGGTTCTTCATTGGGAGAAGTCATTCTCAGGTCAAACGTAGTAATGGTATTCTCCCCTACCTTGTCTTTTCTTGATACATAGACACCCGGTTGTAACTTAATGTGATCAATTGTAAAGCTTGCTATCTTTTCCATCTCCATGCCCATCCTTTCTAATCTTTCTTTATGCAGTCCGTAATACTGCCATTTGTTTATGATAAATTACCTTGAAATAAATCATTTCCACGATTGCTGTAATGCTCCAGGAGAATACATACAGCAGATACAATGACGGTATTGTCTTAAAGTAGGCAAATATCGTATATACCCAGATAATTCTGAATACGCAGGAACCCATAATGACGATGATTGTTGGAACCACGCTCTTGCCAAGACCTCTGGACGCTGCAATGGTGGCATCCATAAAAGCCGAGATACAATAGCTGAATCCCATGATTCCCAGTCTCTTCATACCGGCATCCACTACTGCCTGTTCTGTTGTAAAGATTGACAGGAACTGCGTACCGAATATTTCAAGAGTTACTCCGATCACCAGACCAATGCCAAAGGAGTAAGCCAGACTCACAAAGTAACTGTTACGTACTCTTTCCTTATTACCTGCGCCATAATTCTGTCCTATGAAACTGCTGCATGCTGTGTAAAAAGCAGCCATCACATCATATACCAGTCCATCTGCATTGGCTGCCGCAGAATTACCGGCTACCATCGTCGCATCGAAGCTGTTCACACCAAACTGGATGAACAGATTGGCAACCTGAAATATACCATACTGAATCGCTGATGGCACACCAATGCTGAGAATCATGCCTGCCTTCTGGCTATTTGGCTTAAACATCAACAATTTCAGTCCATATATCTCTTTTGTCATAAAAAGCGCACGCAGAATCAATATGGCTGAAGTATACTGCGAAATGATACTTGCCAGCGCCACACCTGCTACATCCAGCTTGCATACAATAACGAAGAAAAGATTCAATATAATATTGATGACTCCTGCTGTTGCCAAATAATAAAGAGGCTTCTTCGTATTGCCCACAGCACTGAATACAGCATTACCAAAGTTATAGATTGCCAGTGCAGGCATACCCAGAAAATAAATTCTCAGATACAGCGCCGCGCCTTCTATCAGTTCATCCTTCGTGTGCAGCAGTTCCAGAATACCATTTGCAAAGAGCAAGCCCAGTGCCATAATGAGAATTCCTGTCAAAAGACAGATAATAACTGCTGTATGTGTTGTTTCCTGTACGTCTTTTTCCTTTTTGGCTCCATAGAATCTGGCTACCAGTACATTCACACCGCCTGCCATTCCTATCAGAAGACCTGTAAATAAAGTAACAAGCGTTGTTGTAGAACCTACAGCTCCCAACGCAATAGAGCCTGCAAATCGTCCAACAACAGCTACATCTGCCATGTTGAACAATACCTGTAGTACATTTGATATCATCAAAGGAAAACTGAAAACAAGTATCTGCTTCCAGAGATTTCCTTTTGTTAAATCCTGTTCCATGATAATCCCCGTATCTTTTGATAATATATACTATTCAGAATAGTTACTTACACTACCACATTTCTCTTCTCGCCGGCTAAGAAGCTCTTAATGTTCAGATATACTTCCTTTGCGCAGCGTGTTCTGGCTTCATTGCTGCCCCATGCCATATGTGGTGTAATGAACAGCTTCGTGCTGTCCTTGATCTGCGCCAATGGATTATCTGCTGCAATCGGCTCTTGGCTTAATACATCCAGACCAGCTGCTGCAATCTCTCCCATAGTCAGAGCATCATACAATGCCTGCTCGTCCACAACCGGTCCTCTTGCCACATTGATGAGAATTGCTGTCTTCTTCATTCTGGCAAAAGCCTCTGCATTCATGATATTCTGCGTTCTGTCAGTAAGCGGACAGTGCAGGGAAATGATGTCTGACTGTGCAAGCAGTGTATCAAAGTCTACACGTTCATACTCTGTTGTATTGTTGTTGCCGGAAGCAGAGTAGAAGATCACACGGCATCCGAATACGCTGGCGATCTGTGCTACTTTTCTTCCAATATTACCAAGTCCGACAATACCCCAGGTCTTGCCCTCCAGCTCTGTGAAGTATGGTTCGAAGCAGGTAAACATAGGAGCTTTCTCATACTCTCCACTCTTAACATACTGGTCAAATACCGGCAGCTTCTCCAGCAAATACAGCGCCAGCGCAAAAGTATGCTGTGCTACGATAGGTGTGGAGTAGCCTACTGCATTGGTCACTCTGATGCCTTTTGCTTTGCAGTATTCAATATCTACATTATTATATCCTGTTGCTGTCTCGCAGATGAGCTTCAGGTTCTTTGCATCCTTAATGGCAGCTTCATTTAATGGTGCTTTGTTGGCAATGATAATGTCTGCATCTGCAACTCTGCCTGCGATTTCTTCCGGTCTGGTGTTATCATAATATGTGACTTCACCAAATTCCTCATAGAAGGATATATCTACATCAAAGCCAAGGCTCATTTTCTCTAAAACTACGATTTTCATACTAATAACCATTCCT
>CAVBMG010000019.1:0-42511 GCA_963596435.1 Agathobacter sp. | reverse complement strand
GCATACAGACCTTGGAGAGGGTCTATAAACACTACTACTTTATAATACGAGGAATACAGTTCTATGAAATGGAAGAAATTTATGGTGAAGACAACAACAGAGGCAGAGGATATCATTATCAGTACTCTGTATGATATTGGATTAGAAGGTGCTCAGATTGAGGATAAAGTGCCTTTAACTCCACTTGAGAAAGAGCAGATGTTTGTAGATATTCTCCCGGATGGACCAGAGGATGATGGAATTGCTTATCTGAGCTTCTTTGTAGAAGAAAAAGAAGATGGAACGATGGAGCTTCTTGGAGAATCTGTAGATACAGATACGGTAGTTGCACGTATGCAGGCTGAGCTGGAGGATCTGAAATCCTTCCTGAATATTGGAGAAGGCTCTATTATGGTATCTGAAACAGAAGATATCGACTGGATCAATAACTGGAAGAAGTATTTCCACCAGTTCTATATAGATGATCTGCTGGTCATTCCTTCCTGGGAAGAAGTGAAACCGGAAGATAAGGACAAGAAGATATTGCACATTGATCCGGGAACAGCTTTCGGAACAGGTATGCATGAAACGACACAGCTGTGTATTCGTCAGCTCAAGAAGCATATCACACCTGAAACGGAGCTTCTGGATGTGGGAACCGGCAGTGGAATCCTCTCTATTGTATCTTTGATGTATGGTATTCATCATGCAGTAGGAACAGACCTTGACCCATGTGCTGTAGAAGCTGTCCGTGAGAATATGGAGACAAATCATATTCCTGCAGAGAAATTTGACATGATGATCGGCAATATCATTACAGATAAGGCTGTACAGGACAAAGTGGGATATAACAAGTACGATATCGTAGTTGCCAATATTCTGGCAGATGTATTGGTACCTCTGACACCTGTAATCGTGAACCAGTTAAAGACCGGAGGTATCTATATTACATCAGGTATTATCGACAACAAAGAGCAGACGGTCGTCGATGCTGTGAAAGCAGCAGGTCTGGAAGTGCTGGAAGTTACCTATCAGGGAGAATGGGTGAGCGTTACAGCCAGAAAGAATCAGGAGTAAGGAAACTATGTATCATTTTTTTGTGGAGCCGGAGCAGATACAGGACAAAGAGATTATCATAACCGGCAGTGATGTGAACCATATTAAGAATGTAATCCGCCTAAAAGTCGGTGATGAAATCAGTATCAGCAATGGAATAGATGGCAGAGATTATCGCTGTGGGATTGCCAAAATGACAGAGGATGAGGTGTACTGTGAGCTTCGCTTTATTAAGGAAGACGGGGTAGAGCTCCCTGTTAAGGTATGTCTTTTCCAGGGGCTGCCTAAGGGCGATAAGATGGAACTGATCGTGCAGAAGATGGTGGAGTTAGGTGTCTACGAGATTGTTCCGGTGGCAATGAAGCGTTGCGTCATGAAGCTGGATGACAAAAAGGCAAAGAATAAGATCGCGCGCTGGCAGGGGATTGCAGAGGCAGCTTCCAAGCAGAGCAAGAGAGGTATTGTGCCGCAGATTCATGAGGTCATGACTTATAAAGAAGCACTGTCCTATGCCAAAACCATGCAGCATCAGCTTGTTCCATACGAGATGGAAGAAAGTCTGGAAGGTGCATCTGGTATGGCAGGAACAAGAGCGGCAATTGAAGCAGTACAACCGGGAGATATGGTTGCTGTCTTTATTGGACCGGAGGGTGGTTTTGCAGAGGATGAGATTGATGCTGCCATTGAGCAGGGAATGAAAACGATTACTCTGGGCAAGCGGATTCTTCGTACAGAAACGGCGGGACTTACTGTGATGGCATGGATTATGTATCACGCAGAAACCTGATACAATCTTACTGTATAGAGTGTAAAAAAACATATATGGTAGTTTTTTCACACGGTGAATTTGTGCCTGCGACTCAAAGTTTGCAGGTCATGGAAGGGTATGGTTATTAACATGCAAAATGAGGTATTACGCAGAATTCAGGATAATGTGGCAAAAGTCATGATAGGCAAGGAAGAAGTTACGAAGCTTCTTCTGGCTTCTCTGGCAGCAGGGGGACATGTATTGCTGGAGGATGTACCGGGAACAGGTAAGACGGTACTGGCAAAAACTTTGGCGAAATCCATGGGCTGTCAGTTCGACAGAGTGCAGTTTACGCCGGACCTTTTACCCACAGATGTGACAGGACTGTCATTTTTTAATCAGGAGAAGAGCTGCTTTACCTTTAAAGAAGGCCCGGTATTCACGAATGTATTGTTAGCAGATGAGATTAACAGGGCAACACCCAGAACACAGTCCAGTCTGCTGGAGTGTATGGCTGAGAGACAGGTTACAGTGGATGGTGTGACCAGAGAATTATCGGCGCCATTTTTTGTCATTGCGACACAGAATCCAATAGAGACAATTGGCTGTTTTCCGTTGCCGGAGGCGCAGCTGGATCGTTTCATCATGAAGCTGTACATGGGAAGTCTGGACGCACAGCAGGAGATACAGATGCTGGAGAGATTCATGGATGCACAGCCACTGGCGCAGATTGAGCCAGTGACGAATGCAGAAGAAATTGCACAGCTACAGGAAGAGTGCTGTCATGTGTATGTGCATCCAGATCTGATAGAATATATGGTGAATCTGGTACAGGCAACAAGAAGAAACAGTACGGGGGTCAGTCCAAGAGGAACACTGGCACTGCTTCGGGCTTCTCAGGGATATGCCATGGTAGAAGGAAGAGACTATGTTGTACCGGAGGATATCAAGACAGTAGCAGTTCCGGTTCTGGCACACAGATTGATCACAGAGACTGAGGATGAGACAGCCAAGGCTTCTAAAATACAGAATCTGTTGAATAGTGTGGCACTTCCTACAGAGGATTGGAGCAGGAGATAGCTTATGTTCATTCTTTTACTGGCAGCTTTGCTGTTGTTATTACTTGGATGGAATATATATTACAGAAGACACTGGTATCGACAGGTAGACGTCACATTAGACTTTGACAGAACATCTGTATATGCAGGAGAACAGGCGGAACTGACCGAGGTCATTACCAATCGTAAGAAGCTGCCACTGCCGGTTCTGGAAGTGGGTTTCCATACAAGAAAGGAACTGGTCTTTCGGGATACAGAGAATACCAATGTCAGTGATTATATTTATAAAAGAGATATTTTTGCAGTACTTGGCAGACAGCGAATCACAAGAAAGATTCCCATTCTGTGTCAAAAAAGAGGATATTATAAAGTAGAAGAGGCAGATATTACTGCCTTTTCCTTATTATACCGTAAAAGATACTCGCAGGCACTGACTACAAATGCAGCAATATATGTTTATCCTGCACAGGTAAATGTATCAGAGACAATGATGGTCTGTGAACGTATGCTTGGGATCATGCAGTGCTCCAGACATTTGTACGAAGATCCTTTTACATTTCGGGGGATTCGTGAGTATACTACCAGCGATCCCATGAAGACAATCAACTGGAAAGCCAGTGCCAAGACCGGGGGACTTATGGTAAATACCTTTGACTCTGTGATGACGCAGAAGGTTATGTTATATCTGGATGTAGAAGATGGCGGTATTCTCAAACAGGAAGAACTTGTGGAGGAGAGTATTGCCCTGGCAGCATCTTTGATACGTAAATGCATGCGTCAGGGAATGGAAGCGGGATTACTCACCAATGCACAATACCGGTCTGAACAAAAGGCAGAAGAAAATGCAGCAATATGTGAGAACAGCAAGACATATTTGACTCGCATAGAAAGAATGCTGGCATTGTATCGCAAGGAAGATGGATGGAAGCCTTATGAAGACTGTCTGATTCAGACAAAGGCAGAGGATGCTGTTATGATCTTTATATCCAAGAATGCCACATTAGAGAGACAGAAGACGATTGAGAATTTCCTGGGAAAGGAACGGCATGGAATCTGGCTGTGTCCTGTGTATCGTGGTGAGCAGCCTCACATAGATACAGCAGCCAATCTGAAGTTCATGACAAGGGAGGTGGAGAAGGGATGAGAAGAAAAATACAGCAGATGATCTGTTGGATTCATGCGGCCTTGATCTTTGCACTGATTGCACCCCTTCTGTATTCTCTTGACTTTAGCGAAGAACTGCGCAATACCGGGCTGGTATATGCAAAAGCACTGCTGATTGTGCTGCCAATAGCAATCACATATCTGGCTGTCAGATATTGCAGGAGTCTGTTTACGTATCTTCTGGCAAGCCTTCTTGCATTGACAGGTATGACAGTGATGGTCTGGCTTCTTGGTGGAATAGGGACACAGACGCATCTGGCAAGAATCTGTGATACGGTGCTGCTGGCAATAGAGACACTGTTAATCATAGCGTTACGTTTTCGGGACAGAATGCAGAAGATACAGGAGGAAAGAGAGAAAGATCCTTACTGGCAGGCAAAAGAGAGCTTTCTTAACAGACTGGGATTTCGAGGCTTATGGTATTTTGGCGTGATATATATACTGGGGCTTGGATTTTCTTCCGTATATGTCTGTAACGAAGCCTTTTACAGTGGTATTCTCTATGTGATTCTTGTGTTTATTTATCAGTTTATAGATCAGACAGAGACGTATTTTTCACTGAATAAGGATGTAAGCAGAGTACCGGCGAAGAGAATATATGGCATCAGTGCAGGAATGCTTGGTGTATTTTTGCTGTGCTTTGTATTGGCAGCAGTTCCAGCAGCCATTGTCTCATCTCACAGACCATATACAGATATCAGAAACTGGTTTGCCAATGAAGAGCTGGTAACGGGAGACTGGTTCATGGAGTATGGAGAGCTTCAATCGGGGCAAAGTGACGAAATTCCAGACTGGATGCTTACGGCGCAGGAAGACAGCCCGAAAATGCCTGAATGGATCAATGCAGTGTTTCAGGGAATCGTTATATTGATCTTGGCGGCATTGCTGTTGCTCGTATGCAGACAGATCAGGGAGATATTTTACAATTTCAGGCGAAGCTATGATGAGAACGGTGACAGAATAGAGGAATTGACGGAGGATGGGGATATAGAACATTTTCTGCCCAAAGAAGAAGCACGGGTGCAGACCAGGGAAGAGATACAGATACGCAGGCGTTATAAAAAAGAGATACGCAGGCGCAGAAAAGAACAGCCGGGCAGATTCGAATCACCTGCTGAAATGGAACATAAAGCAGGATTACAGGATAGAGAACTGCACGAATTATATGAAGCTGCAAGGTATTCTAATATGGGCGATAAACATAAAATTTGATTGCTCTTTGTCTGTTTTTCGATTATTATATAATCAGGAGACGTCTACATAAGACGGCATCCGGCGGGGGACGGATGTGTAAGAAGGAAGGTATACCATGAATCGTAAGAAGAAGGTAGGCGGTACGGAGATTGCTTTCAGACCGCAGACTATTATTGAAGCCAGATATGATCTGGATCGCAGACAGAATGATATCATTGATATTTTACTGGGAATTGTAGGCGAGGGCAATGATACAGAAGAGAATACACGTTATGAAATCAATATATCGGATGTGAAGCACCTGTATAATCTGCAGGATGAATCCAATGCGTATGCGTATCTGCAAAAGGCAGTGAAGAAATTCGAGGGACTTGGTTTCAGACTGAAAGAAGATGAGGGTACAGACGTATTCTATCCCTGGTTTAGTAAGATCAAATATCAGAAGAAGCGTGGAGACGAGGGCAGAAGTAAGATCGTGCTGGATCTTCACCCGGAAGTAAAGCAGATGATCATGTCTGCAAAACAGGGTGCATACTATAGAATCGAGTATCCGCTGAATCTGACGAAGAAATATTCCAAGAGACTGTATTATCTGTTAAAAGACAGAGAGAATTTCAATGGCGGAACCTTTGTGATTTCCTTTAATGAGCTGCGTAAGATGATGAAAGTGCCGGATTCTTATGCCAATGGTAATGTAAAGAGAGAGATTCTGGACAAGCCTTATGAAGAAATCAATGGAAATACGGATATTGCATTTGAGTATCAGCTGATCTATGAGAAGCTGCCCAGTGGACAGCAGAGTATTGGCGCTGTTCAGTTCAAGGTGCAGAAGCTCAAACCAAACAAGACAGTCGTAGAATATGAGACAATAGAGAAGAACGGAGAGAGTGTTACAGCTACGGAAGAAGAGCAGGAGATCATAGATGTATTTGGCTGTTCTGTAAAAGAGGCAAAAGACATATTAAAGACTGCAAAAGCCAATAACCGCACCAGAGAGCAGTTATTTGAGATTCTTGGTTATACACTCCGTAAGCAGGTGGACAATAAGGTAGGCTATGTACTGACGATCCTTAAAAATGGTTATAATGAACCGACCAGATTATCAGGAAAAGAGAGCAACAGTTGGAATAATAAGGATTTGGATACAGCGTATTCACAGATGGATTTTGCTCAGTTCGAGCAGCAGATTCTTTCTAATTAGGGTGGTCATGGATAGATTACATATTACAGGATTAAAAAGTGCATATGGCAGACATCAGGTATTACAGGACGTGAATCTGACCGTACAGCAGGGACAGATTGTAGGAATTGTCGGAGCCAATGGCTGTGGAAAATCTACTTTTCTACAGATATTAGCAGGGCTTCGGACTCCCGATGACGGCAGTATATATCTGGATGGACAACAGGTAAAAGGCAGAGCAGGGCGAAGCCTTTTACTGCGTTATATGGGTTATGTGCCACAGGAGAGTAATCTGATACCGGAGCTGAGTGTCAGGGATAATCTGCTTTTGTGGTATCGGGATAAGCACAGGCTCAAGAAGGAATTGGAAGAGGGCTTTTTGCATACACTGGGTGTACAGCAGATGTGCTCCATGCGGGCGCAGAACCTTTCCGGGGGAATGAAGAAGCGTGTCAGCATAGGATGCGCACTGGCAGAAAGTCCTGTCATACTTCTGTTAGATGAACCGAATGCCGCACTGGATCTCCCGGCTAAGGAGCAGATACGGGAATATCTGTTGCAATACAGGGGGCAGGGAGGAACTGTGTTAGTGGCAACGCATGATGAAAGTGATCTGGAGATCTGTGACAGTGTGTATGCACTCTGTCAGGGACGCATGAAAGAGATAGACAGAACACTTCGAGGAAAGCAACTGGTAGAGAAGCTGGAGTGAGGAACAAATGGAACAGAATAAAAAAAGACGTAATATAGGAATTATAGTCGGAGTAGTTGTCGTTTTACTGATTGCAGGTATCAGTGCAGCTTTGATTGTGCTCAATCAGCCCAAGGTGCGTCTGGCAAGAGGCATTTCCAAAATGTCAAAAGAACTGACGGCATACAGTAGTCCTGCGGCAAAGCAGATCAACAAGTCTCTTCTACAGGAGAATACAATGAAGGGACCGCACACTCTGAAAATAGACATGACCGCGACTTTTCCAGAGAATGATACACTGAGTATGCTCAATATGGATCTGGAGGCTGGATGTGATAATGAAGTCCGACAGGCAAATATTGATTTTAATCTGGGAGCATATCAGATGAATCTGGTAAATGGTACAATAATGGTAGATGATAATACAATGTATGTCAGCGTACCGAAGTTATTGAATGATACCTATAGATTACAGCTGGATACGCTGGGAGCAGATTACAATGCTTCCGCCTGGAAAGACCAGTTGGGATTCAAAGTAGATCAGAATGTTTCTATTGACTTTTTTACAAGAGAAGATGTGGATTATACCAATATAGAAGAATTGGCAGAGGCACTAAGAACGGATGCCCAGGCGCTGAAAGATACGATACTTATTCAGAAGGCACCGGATAAGGTTTCTATAAAGACTTCTAATAAAAGCATGCAGTGCAGTGGCGTAAATATAACAATCCCTAAGGATGCCATGAATGTATTTCTTAACAGTTTTCAGGAGAAATTCATGGCAAGCAGTATGTATCAGCAGAGTATTACGAAGTTGATAGAGCAGTCATCAATAGCATATCTGCTGGAAGATGATATCAGGGAGCTGGTTGACGGTCAGGTAGAGGATGTGCTGGATATTCGCTGTATGAATGATATCAGCCTGAATCTGTATATGGATTCCAAGGGAAGAATTGTCCGTATTATGACGCCACAGGCGATAGAATGTAAGGATTCCCAGATTAAAAGCATGGAACTGTCAGCGGATCTGACGGGAACAGACAGAACGCTTGATGTGATAGAGGCTGCATGTAAGCTGAATACGGTAAATGGAACAGAGACTTATTCCATAAGCAGAGATGCATCTGTGACAGATGAGGAATATAAGGAAGATCTCACTCTGGATGTGGTAGGAACAGATAATATGACTGCACTGACAATGCGTTATAAGAATACATGGAAGCTTGATACACTTGCATTTGATGGCAGAATTGAGCTGGAATTTGGAGACGAGAAGTATAAGCTCAGTGCAGATGGTTCCTATAAAGATATTGTAGAAGGACAGTCCTATACATTGGATCTGGATACGGCAAGCCTGGAAGTTGATGATAAAGCACTGATGCGTATTGCGGGAACATTTGGAATAGAACAGGGTATGGGAGAGGTAGAGATACCGCAGGATTCTATAGACCTTATGCAGATGGACAGTACATCTATTTATCAGATGTTCTATCAGATGCTTACATCTCTGTAAACGGAAGGGTATGACTGATCGTGAAGATAGTAGTCTGGTTGAGAACAGAATGTAAAAGAATGCGGGCATGTATACCAGGGCTTGCCCTGAAAGCGGTCATATTGGCAGTTGTTGTCAGTATGACTGCTTTTTGTGCGTATCAGATATGGTCAAGGAATGAGACCGAGCCAGTAAAGATTGGATATATTGCACCGGATGATAAGCTGACCAGTCTTGCCCTGACTTACATAAAACATATGGATGCGCTCAAGGGCTGGTGCAGCCTGAGTGAAATATCATCACTGGAGGAAGGACAGGAGGCGCTGCAACAGCAGGAGCTGGCGGCGCTGATCGTATTGCCTGAGCATGTGGTTGAGGGCATTATGGATGGCACCAATGAGCCTGCCAAATTATATTTGTCAGGGCATTCCCAGGCACTGGGGTATGTGTTTGAAGAGCTTGCCAATGCAGGAATCGGAATGCTTGCTGTTGCACAGGCACAGATTTATGCAACAGACGATATATTGTCACAGGCAGGAATAGACAGACAGGAGATAGAACAGCAATACCAGCAGATAGATATGCATAATCTGAATCTGGTGATGAACAGAAGTATGCTATGGAGAGAAGATAACATATCTGCGACAGGAACAGCCGGAGCAGCGGTATATTATAACAGTGCATTTCTGACCTGTATGATGTTGGTAGCAGGGCTGTTCTTCGGGCAATATTGCAGAAGGACGAAGGAAGAAGAGAGAATGACCTGTTACCGACTGAATGTGCCTTATATCGTGCAGGCAATCGGAAGAAATGGCATTACTGCTATTCTGGCTGCCATGCTGCTTGTGATTCCTTACCTTGCCACATGGATTCCTCTATGCAGAAGCTGGATTCCCTCCTGGGAGATAACAGGAAGAAATATAATTCTGCTTTTGTTACTACTGTTATGCAGTGGTGCATATGCACAGCTTGTATACAGTCTGACCAGACGTGCCAACACAACGATGCTGATAACCTGCATGTCAGGGCTGATACAGGGGTATCTTTCAGGATGTTTTCTGCCTTCTGCCATATTACCGCAGATCGTAGGAAAAATTGCGCAGTTTATTCCAGCTACTTATATCAAAGCAGCTTTTACCATGATTCTCACAGGCAGAAAACAGCAATTTGGTAAGACCTGTCTTGTACACATTGGCTGGATCATTCTGTTTACAATAGCCGAAGTTATTCTGATGTATAGAGAAGAGCGGGAAAAGAATATCAGACCTGTGCATCTTATAAATAAAACAGGAAGTTCTGTATCTGCAATTCTTTTTAGAAGACTAATGCACAGAAAAAGCTTCTGGTTCTGCCTCATCTGTACAACCATATTGTCCTGTGCCATGATCAGGGCAGAGAGAGGTTCAGATACGATTCTGCGGGCGGTCTATTATACTAATGAGGAAGCTGTACAAACACTGCTGGATTCTTATCAGGGACTGGTAGAATTCCAGGCTGTAGACAGCGAGGAAGAGCTGCGCAGACAGGTGCTTACAGGAAAAGCCGAATGCGGCTATGTGATCGAAGATGATGTCCTGCGGCAATTACAGTCAGATGACTTGAACAGAGGGATACAGGTATTGGAGAAGGAAGATGCAGTGCTGACAGGAGTGGTCAATGAAGTACTGTTTGGGCAGTTATATACTTTGACATCTTATGAATGGTATTCTTCTTATATGGAGAAAATGGGGATAGAGGCAACACAGGCTAAGGATGCATTGGATATCCGCATGCATGATGGAAGTACCTTTTCCTTTGAAAGACAGGTCATGCAACCGGCAAAACAGCAGGAAAGTGGACAGATATCCTATCCTGTGTGGATAATCATTGCAGTACAAGTCATATTATGTGGATTACTTGGTGTGTTTTGGACATATCAGGACTGGCGCAGACATTATTACTATAAGCGTTCTTACGCAGGAATACTGGCTGTTTCAGTGATGGAACCAATGCTTCTTGCGATGGCAGTGGGCATCCTGATATTTGTTTTCTATAATTCCTATTGAAAAGATAGGAATTTACTATTGACGTTGCTTTCATATCGTGTTATAAAGGATATAGCGATTGAAACAGGAGGAAATAAATATGACAATATCGACCAAGGGCAGATATGCATTGCGTATTATGATGGATCTGGCGGGTCATATGGGAGAGACTGTGAAACTGAAAGATATTGCTGCCAGGCAGGATATCTCTGAGAAATATATGGAACAGATTGTAGCTGTACTGAATAAGGCGGGCTATGTCAGAAGTACCCGTGGTGCACAGGGTGGTTATCAGCTGGTAAGACAGCCGCAGCAGTACACGGTTGGTATGATACTGAGACTGACAGAAGGATCTCTGGCGCCGGTGGACTGTCTATCAGATAATGCACTTCCCTGTGAAAGAAACGGAAAATGTGCTACTGTGGAAGTATACCGTAAGATCTATGAAGCAGTGAACAACGTAATTGATAATATGACGGTACAGGATTTACTTGACATTGAACAGGAAAAGGCAGCTAACGATTATGTTATTTAATATGCGTTCGCATGCCAGGAAGGCGCATGAATGGTGCGCTTTTCTATCGGAAATAAAATATACTAAACATATAGGAATAGTATGAAAAGGAGGAACCAGGATATGATATATCTTGATAATGCAGCAACAACGAAAGTAACAGACGAAGTATTTGAAGCAATAAAACCTTATTTTTGTGAAGAATATGCCAATCCATCAGCAATTTACAGCTTTGCAGCCAAGAGCCGTAAGGCAGTGGATGAAGCAAGAGAACAGATTGCATCCCTGATTGGTGCACAGCCTAATGAGATTTATTTTACAGCAGGCGGCAGTGAATCTGATAACTGGGCAATCAAGGCTTATGCAGAAGCCAACCAGAACAAGGGCAAGCATATCATTACATCTGTAATTGAACATCATGCAGTACTCCATGTCTGTCAATATCTGGAGAAGCACGGCTTTGAAGTAACTTATTTAAAGGTGGATGAGAATGGTCTTATCAGCCTGGATGAACTGAAAGCAGCCATCAGACCGGATACAATTCTGATCTCCATTATGGCAGCCAATAATGAAATCGGAACCATAGAACCATTGGAAGAGATTGGTGCAATTGCAAAAGAGCATGGCATTGCTTTCCATACAGATGCAGTACAGGCTTATGGACACATTCCTCTTAATGTAGATGAAATGCATATTGATATGCTCAGTGCCAGCGGTCATAAGCTGCATGCACCTAAGGGAATCGGTTTCCTCTATATTAGAAAGGGCATCCGTATCGGTTCTTTTGTACACGGTGGTGCACAGGAGCGTTCCAGACGTGCAGGTACGCACAATACACCCGGCATTGTGGGACTGGGAACAGCAGCATCAGCAGCAGCCAGAGATATGGGGAAGAATATTGAGAAGGAGACGAAGCTTCGTGACCATCTGATCGAGCGTGTACTGGCAGAGATTCCATACAGCCGTCTTAACGGTGACAGAACCAGGAGATTACCTGGAAATGCCAATTTCTGCTTCCGTTTTATCGAAGGAGAATCCCTTTTGATTCTGTTAGACCAGCAGGGTATCTGCGCGTCATCAGGTTCTGCCTGCACATCAGGTTCTCTGGACCCGTCTCATGTATTACTTGCTATCGGACTGCCTCATGAGATCGCACACGGCTCCCTGAGACTGACTCTCTCTGAAGAGACAACACTGGAAGACATTGATTTCACAGTAGACCAGTTAAAGAAGATCGTGGCAAGACTTCGTGAGATGTCACCATTATATGAAGATTTCGTAAAACACAATAAATAAGAGATAAATAACGGAAAGGCGTGGAAATAGATATGTATAGTGAAAAGGTAATGGATCATTTTAACAATCCCCGTAATGTTGGAGAGATAGAGAACCCAAGTGGTGTTGGAACAGTAGGTAATGCCAAGTGTGGGGATATCATGCGTATGTATCTTGATATTGACGATAACGGTATCATTCAGGAAGCCAAGTTCAAGACCTTTGGCTGTGGTGCAGCAGTAGCCACCAGCAGTATGGCAACAGAGCTGGTTAAGGGAAAGACAATCCAGCAGGCTCTGGAAGTAACCAATAAGGCAGTTATGGAAGCTCTGGATGGACTTCCCCCTGTAAAGGTTCACTGCTCTTTACTGGCAGAAGAAGCAATTCATGCAGCATTATGGGATTATGCAGAGAAAAACAACATCAAGATCGATGGACTGGAGAAACCGGTCAATGATATAGAAGAGAAAATTCAGGACGAAGAGTATTAGGTATTAGAAAATATGCAGCGGGTGACGCTGCATATTTTTTGAATAAATACATAAAAACCTATTGACAAAGTAGGAAATAGATAGTATGATTCAAACATGGCTTAAATCATACAAAACAGATAGGAAAAGGAGGGCAACATATGAGCGAAATGAAAGAATGGACAAAAGGACGAATGTGTTGCTGTTGTTGATCCGGTTAGAAATACAGCAAGAGATACATAGAAACCTATAGAGAAAAGAAAGGTATGATGATTATTATGAGTAAGAAGAATTATGCAGATAGAGATTTAAAATTTGAAACATTACAGTTACATGTAGGTCAGGAAGCTCCAGATCCGGTTACAGATGCAAGAGCAGTACCTATTTATCAGACATCATCTTTTGTATTTAGAAATTCAGAGCATGCAGCAGCAAGATTTGCATTACAGGATGCAGGTAATATCTACGGCAGACTGACCAATCCTACAGAAGATGTATTTGAACGCAGAATCGCAGCACTGGAAGGCGGTGTTGCAGCACTGGCAGTTGGTTCAGGTGCAGCAGCAGTTACTTATGCGATCGAGAATCTTGCACAGAATGGCGGTCACATTGTAGCAGCCAAGAATATATACGGTGGTACATACAATTTATTGGCGCATACGTTAGTAGATTTCGGTGTAACTACTACTTTCGTAGATCCTCTGGATGTTACGAATTTTGAGAAAGCAATTCAGGATAACACCAAGGCTCTCTATATTGAGACACTGGGTAATCCAAATTCAGAAGTAACAGATATCGAAGCAATTGCCAAGATTGCTCATGCACATGGCATTCCTCTTTTGGTAGACAGTACATTTGCAACTCCTTATCTGGTTCGTCCGATTGAGTATGGCGCAGATGTTGTCATTCATTCTGCTACCAAGTTCATCGGTGGACACGGAACAACAATCGGTGGTGTCATCGTAGATGCAGGTAAATTTGACTGGAAAGCCAGCGGCAAATTCCCTCAGTTCACAGAGCCGAACCCAAGCTATCATGGTATCAGCTTCGTAGATGCAGCAGGTCCGGCAGCATTTATTACAAGAATCCGTGCAATCCTGCTTCGTGATACAGGTGCAACACTTTCTCCGTTCCATGCATTTATCTTCTTACAGGGACTGGAAACATTATCTCTTAGAGTAGAGAGACATGTAGAGAATGCACTGAAAGTAGTAGATTATCTCTCCAAGCATCCGTTGGTAGAGAAAGTAAATCATCCTGCAGTATCTACAGATTCTGAGCAGCAGAGATTATATAAGAAATACTTCCCTAACGGTGGTGGATCTATCTTCACCTTTGAGATTAAGGGCGATGATAAAACAGCTAAGAAATTCATTGACAATCTGGAGTTATTCTCCCTGCTTGCCAATGTAGCAGATGTAAAATCACTGGTCATTCATCCTGCATCTACAACACATGCGGAGTTAAATGACGAGGAGAAAGCAGATCAGGGTATTAAGCCGAATACCATTCGTTTATCTATTGGTACAGAGCATATTGATGATATTATCGAAGATCTGGACGAAGCATTTAAGGCTATTTCAGAATAACAGAGAGCGTAGAACAGAAAGGAATCAGAACAATGGCAAATATTTATCGTGGATTTTTGGATTTAATTGGAAATACACCTTTAGTAGAAATTGCAAATGTGGAGAAGGCTTATAACCTGAAAGCAAAGGTTCTTGTAAAACTGGAGTATCGTAATCCGGCAGGAAGCGTAAAGGACAGAATTGCACAGGCAATGATCGAAGATGCAGAAAAGAAGGGCATCTTAAAGGAAGGTTCTGTAATCATTGAGCCTACCTCCGGTAATACAGGTATCGGTCTTGCAGCAATCGCAGCTGCAAAGGGATATCGTGCAATCCTTACCATGCCTGAGACCATGAGTATTGAAAGACGTAATATTTTGAAAGCATATGGTGCAGAGATTGTCTTAACAGAAGGCAGCAAGGGTATGAAGGGTGCGATTGCCAAGGCAGAAGAGCTGGCTAAGGAGATTGAAGGTTCTTTCATTCCAGGACAGTTCGATAATCCTGCTAACCCTAAGATACATTATGAGACAACAGGACCTGAAATCTGGAGAGATACAGATGGTAAGGTAGATGCTTTTGTAGCAGGTGTTGGTACAGGCGGAACAGTAACCGGTACAGGTAAATACCTTAAAGAGCAGAATCCTGATGTGAAGGTCGTTGCAGTAGAGCCTGCTTCTTCACCGGTATTATCCCAGGGCAAGGCTGGTGCACACAAGATTCAGGGTATCGGTGCAGGATTTGTACCTAAGGTATTGGATACTGCAGTATATGATGAAATCATTGCTGTAGAGAATGATGATGCATTTGCAACTTCCAAGGAACTGACCAAGAAGGAAGGTATCCTGACTGGTATTTCTTCCGGTGCAGCATTGTATGCAGCATTACAGCTGGCACAGCGTCCAGAATTTGAAGGTAAGACAATTATAGCATTATTACCTGACAGTGGTGACAGATATTACTCTACACCTTTATTCACAGAGTAATAATTGACATAAAATAACTGTTTTTTAGAGTATAAATTTGTATAAATTGCGATAATTTATTGTAATGTTTCCAAAAATATGATAACATATTTGTAAGTCAACGGAGACAAAGGGCGGGTCACGAGATAAGACTACGTCCTTTTTCTTTAATGTACTCTCAGAATGTTAATGCTTCGTTTCAAGAAGATTCAGAGAGTACATTTTAATACTAAAGGGGATATAAATAGCAGGAGAGTAGACTATTTGTATGGAAAGGCGGGCTTATAAGTATGGAAGAGAATAGGAAAAAAGGTGGATTGCGGCTGATGATGAAGCTGCTGCTGGTCATTACAATACCAATGCTGATTTTGTGTGCAGTAGCAATCATCGCAATCCGTTCTGTTTGTATGGATGTATCGGATAAAATGGTAAAGCATGAACTGAATCTTGCACAGTATGCTTTCAACGTATCGGTAAATAATCTGTCAAATGGAACTTTTATGTACACGAACGGTAAGTTCTACAAGGGCAAGAAGAACGTCAGTGATAATGTAGATTTTTTTGACAATTTCAGCAAAGAGGTAGATCTTCAGGTCAGTGTATTTTATGGTGATACCCGTGTTGCGACAAGCCTTATTGATGAGGCTGGCAACCGTATGGTGGGAGAGCAGGCAATGCCTGAGGTAGTTGAGACCGTTTTGAATCAGGGTCAGGAATATTATTCTGATAATATCAAACTGGGAGGCGTGACATATTATGGCTCTTATGCTCCCCTGTACCAGCATAATTCAGATGAAATCATAGGCATGACCTTCGTTGGACTGGATGCGAGTCTGGTAAACAGCGTATATCGTTCCAACCTGACCAGAAATATCCTTTTCCTGTGTGTTATTATGATATTGGGTGTAGGCGTAACAATTGCGTTTGTCATTTTGTTGCTGCAGGCAATCCGTAAGGTTATCACGAACCTTGATTCTGTTGCACAGGGAAGCCTGAATACAGAGGTAGGCAATAAGCTTATATCTCGTTCTGATGAAATTGGTGACATTGCCAGAAGTGTGCATGCTCTGATACAGAACATGGCTGATGTGATTACCAGCATCTTCCGTACTTCTGAAAATCTGGATAAGATTTCTACACGTTTTGAAGAGTCCTTTATAAGCATGAGTGAGTATATCACTAATGTAGATACTGCTGTAGAAGAGATGGCAAAAGGCTCTACCCAGCAGGCTCAGGAGACACAGAATGTAAGCAGTGAAGTACAGGGAATGGGCGATGCCATTGAAAGTACAACAGGTAATATAGAGAATCTGGTAGGAAGCACGAACAAAATGCGTGATTATAACCGCAACGTAGATAATACGCTGGTTGAACTGCTCAAGATCAGTGATGAAACCAAGGAAGCATTTGATATTGTATATGAACAGACCAATGTAACCAATCAGTCAGCGCAGGAGATTCAGTCAGCAGCAGATGTGATCACAGATATTGCAGACCAGACCAATCTGTTATCATTAAATGCAAGTATTGAGGCAGCAAGAGCCGGTGAGCATGGTAAGGGCTTTGCCGTTGTAGCAGATGAGATCAGGAAGCTGGCAGAGCAGTCACGAGAGTCTGCAAGCCAGATTACAGGTATCATTGAGATGCTGATCCGCAATTCCAATACAACAGTAGATACCATGAAGAAGGTTACAGATATGATCGACCAGCAGGGTGCGGAACTCAATCAGACCAAGAGAGTATTTGGTAATCTGAATAAAGAGATTGGCATGGTAGGTGATGCTGTAGACAATATCCGCAATGAAGTAGAGCAGCTGAATAATCTGAAGAATTCTGTTATGGGAGCTGTGGATAATCTGGCTGCCATAGCACAGGAGAATGCGGCAAGTACGGAAGAGACATCCGCTTCCATGCAGCAGCTTGGCAACCTGGTAGCAGAGTGTAAGAAGGATGTGGAACAGATCGTGCTCATGTCTGAGACACTTGCTGAGAATACCAATAAATTCACATTGAGGACAGATTCTGATCAGTCCATTTTTGAAAATGTTGTAGAGAACCTGAAGAATGAAGAGGTCCTGACAGAGGATACTACCCTTGCAGATGCTGATTCAGAATCAGAAAAATAAGGTTATTATGGACAAGAGGCATTCAATCTGAACGCCTCTTGTTTTTATACGAATCCGACAAAAACATAAAATGTCTGTATGTATTTAAGATAAAAGGTGCTAGGATAAAATAAAAAGATTTGCAGAAGTCGGAAGGGCATGGTTATTGATATGAAGAAAGACAAACTTGTAATTATGGACTGGGGCGGCGTGGTTGAATCCCACAGCGAAGAAAGCTACCTGGCACATAATGTCGTAAAGTATGTATTGGATGGACCACGCCAGAACAGACAGCTTGGCTGGGCAATTCTGATATTTTCTGGACGTCTGTAAATACTGGGGAAATGAGGATAAAGAGCTGATAGGTTTCTACAGGGCAATGATACGGATTCATAAACAGAATCCGCAGAGCTTCCTGTGCATAGAGGAAAGCTGGAAGTATCCTTGCTTCCACAGTCTGGAATTGTATTAAAACACCGCAATAAAAAGTTTGCAAAGCAGAGAAATTTTTTGAAGATGCCTATTGACTTCCATAGTCGTTTCTGATAATATTTTATAGATTGTTGTAATGATAAGCGCATGCTTGGCATAAAAGCATGCGCTTATTTGTGTGGGTTTTGAGAATAGAAAGTAGGTATATATGGAAACAGTCAGATTTGATGAGTTAGATTTGTGTCAGGAGATACTGCGTGGTGTGAAGGAAATGGGCTTCGAGGAAGCTTCTCCCATTCAGGCACAGGCGATTCCTGTAGCCATGCAGGGCTATGATGTGATTGGACAGGCGCAGACAGGTACCGGTAAGACAGCAGCCTTCGGTATTCCTGTATTGGAGAGGGTTAATCTTAATAAAGATATTAAGCATCCACAGGCATTGATCCTGTGCCCGACCAGAGAGCTGGCAGTACAGGCAGCAGAAGAGATCAGAAAGCTTGCCAAGTATATGCACGGTATAAAGGTACTCCCTATTTATGGCGGACAGGATATCAACAAGCAGATTCGTGCGCTCAAGGGTACACAGGTCATTATTGGTACACCGGGTCGTGTGATGGATCATCTGCGCCGTAAGACCATTCGCTGTGACTATGTAAATACAATCGTCCTTGATGAAGCAGATGAAATGCTGAACATGGGATTCAGAGAGGATATTGAGACTGTTCTTGAATATATCCCAACGGAAGACAGGCAGACAATCCTTTTCTCTGCTACAATGCCTAAGGCAATTCTGGAGATTACCAAGAACTACCAGAAGCCGGATGCCAAGATGATCAAGGTCGTAAAGAAGGAGCTTACCGTGCCAAAGATCGAGCAGTATTATCTGGATGTGAAACGCAAGGATAAGATAGAAGTCCTGACAAGATTACTGGATTTCTATGAGCCCAAGCTTTCTCTGGTATTCTGTAATACCAAGAAGATGGTAGATGATCTGACAGAGGTATTAAAGGGCAGAGGATATTTCGCAGAGGGACTTCATGGCGATATGAGTCAGGCACAGCGTGACCGTGTTATGAAGAGCTTCCGCAGCGGCAAGACAGATATTCTTATTGCAACAGATGTGGCAGCCCGCGGTATTGATGTAGATGACGTGGAAGCAGTATTCAACTATGATATTCCACAGGACGACGAATACTATGTACATCGTATCGGCAGAACCGGCCGTGCAGGCAGAACCGGTCGTTCCTTTACTTTTGTAAAGGGCAAGGAAGTCTATAAATTAAAAGATATCATGCGTTATTGTAAAACCAAGATTCTTGCAATGCCTGTTCCATCCTTAAATGACGTGAACCAGATGAAGATGGAGAAGGTCATGGATAAGGTGGCTTCCATTATAGAGGAAGAAGATCTGACAGCAATGATCAATATGATCGAAGAACAGGTCAATGCTGCAGATTATACAGCAATGGACATTGCAGCAGCTTTCTTAAAGATGTATCTGGGACAGAATGAGGTCAATGAAGAGGAGTCTTCCGAGAATGGAGACTTTGATTTTGAAAATACCGGCGCAGAAGAAGGTATGGTACGTCTCTTCATTAATATTGGCAAGGCACAGAAAGTCAGAGCAAAGGATATTCTGGGTGCGATTGCAGGTGAGGCGAACATTCCAGGCAAGCTGGTAGGCGCAATCGACCTGTATGATAAATATACATTTGTAGAAGTACCAAAGGAAAATGCCAAGGATGTCTTAAAGGCAATGAAAAATGTAAAGATCAAAGGTAAGGCAATTAATATAGAGCCTGCCAATGCAAAATAAAATAGATTTCAGAGCAAAGGATGTTTCATATCGTGGATATGGAGCATCTTTTTTTATACCTAAATTTCGAGAACATTTTACATAACTATGATTATGAAGTTTACACAGGGCTGGTATTGTTAGTGTTGTAAGCGAAGAGAAAGGACAGGGATGAAGATTGGAATCTAAAATTGTTTTGCAGGATATTGAGAAAGCATATGGAAAGGACGCTCCCGTTATTGAGGATCTGAATCTGGAGATAGAAGAAGGCAGTTTTACTGTATTATTAGGACCTTCCGGCTGTGGCAAATCTACGACACTGCGTATGATCGCCGGATTAGAGCAGGAGACCAAAGGAACCTTATCCATAAGTGGTAAAGACATGAAAGAGGTCAAGCCGGGAGACAGAGGAATTGCAATGGTATTTCAGAACTATGCACTCTATCCGACTATGACTGTAAAAGAAAATATAGAGTTTGGTTTAAAGAACTGTAAAGTACCCAAGGCAGAAAGAGAAGCAAGAATCCGAGAGGTCAGCATGTCAGTTGGTCTGGAAGAATATCTCAACAGAAAACCCAATGCCTTATCAGGTGGACAGAGACAGCGAGTCGCACTTGCAAGAGCCATGGTAAAGAAACCGGAAGTATTTTTGATGGATGAGCCTTTGTCAAATCTGGATGCCAAATTAAGAACACAATTAAGAACTGACTTGATAGAACTTCATCATAAGCTGGGATCTACATTTGTATATGTAACACACGATCAGGTAGAAGCCATGTCTATGGGAACTCATATCGTATTAATGCATCAGGGTAAGATCATGCAGCAGGGAACGCCATATGAGATTTATCATAATCCGGACAATGTATTTACGGCACAGTTCATAGGTACACCGCCAATGAATGTATTGGAAATGAACCGTGATTTCAACATAGACAGTTGTCCTTATCTCCAGGCTGCTTATGCAGGCTTCCGTCCAGAATATGTCAGACTGTTCAGAGATGGGGAAAAGGCAGAGGAGAACGGATTACGACTCACTGGTACTGTTATCACACATGAAATGCTGGGAACAGAGATCTTATACAAAATTGATACAGCATATGGACGCATCCAGGCGAAGATCTTTGATGACAGAGAAGCAGTTGACGGACAGGTCGAGCTCTATGTTCCACAGGATAAAATCGTGTATTTTGATGAACAGCAGCAGAGATTAAGATAGAAAGTATGCAGGTTATAGAAAGGTATAATAAGTATGGATATTTTAGCGCAAAATGGCGATACATTAGCCGTTCCTGGTAAAAAGGCTGCAAGAGGGCAGGAACTGGCAGTAGGAAGCAATACCGTGATTCGAAGATTACTTCCCTATCTTATGATAGCGCCTGCAATGGCAGCAAGTCTGATATTTCTGATCTACCCGATCATTTATATGTTCCGACTGAGCTTTTATAAATGGAATATGGTAGGAGAAATGAAATTCATCGGACTGGATAATTATGTGTCTTTATTTACAGACCCGGAATTCATGCAGGTATTAATGAACACATGTAAATTCACATTCTGGACAGTAGCAGGCTCTATTATTCTTGGACTTGTTCTGGCTGTATACCTGAAAAAGGATACCAAAATCAACCGATTCATTCAGGGAATCATGTTTACACCTTATGTACTTCCCATGATTTCCATTGCCTTTGTATGGATGTGGATCATGGATACGGATCTGGGACTTTTAAATTATGCACTGGGATTCTTCGGCATTGACAAAGTAATGTGGCTCAATGATCCTAAAGTAGCAATGTATTCCTTGATCATTGTAAATATCTGGAAAGGCGCAGGCTATTACACCTTGATCTTTCTGTCGGCATTACAGAGCATACCCTCTTATCTGTATGAGGCAGCAGAACTGGATCATGCAAGCTCCAAAACTGTCTTTTTCAAGATTACGCTGCCAATGCTCTCACCGACACTGTTTTTCCTGACACTGACAGCAATTATCAGTTCATTTAAGGTATTCGAGACAGTAAATGTTATGACGGACGGCGGCCCTCAGAATTCCACAATGACATTGGTATATTACATTTATCAGTATGGTTTCCGTTATTACAAGATCGGGTATGCATCTACAGTGGGTGTCGTACTGATGGTAATCGTAAGTATTCTCACTCTTGTATACTTCTGCGGATTACAGAAAAAAGTACATTATCAATAAGGAGTAATTATATGTATCGTTATATATCAAAAACGTTAAGAGGAATTATAAATATCATACTTTTAGTCCTCTTCTTCGTTCCATTCTACTGGATGGCACTGACTTCTATTAAGACATTGGGACAGACACTACAGTTCCCACCATCATTTTTTGTACTGGAACCACAGTGGATTAATTTTGTCAAAGCAGTCAAGGCAATTCCATTTCTTCAGTATCTGAAGAATTCCATTATTGTAACGCTGGGGATTCTGGTTTTGCAGATGATTACAGTGATTCCGGCAGCATATGCTTTTGCCAGATATGAATTCAAGGGTAAGAAGCTGGGATTTGGTATGATCCTTGCAACCATGATGATTCCAGCACAGCTTATTTTCCTGCCTATTTTCCTGCTGCTTAGCAAGTGGAATATGATCAATACATACTGGTCTCTGATTCTGCCCCAGGCAACCAGTGCCTTTGGAATCTTTATGTTGAGACAGAATTTCATGCAGATTCCCGAAGAGCTGATTGAGGCAGCCAGACTGGATAAAGCAGGAGAGCTCAAGATCATTACACATATCATGTTACCGATAGCAAGACCAACTGTAGTGACTCTGGCTATGCTTACTTTCGTGGGAACCTGGAATGATTATTTCTGGCCATCCGTATTGACGACAACAGATGCAGTCAGAACCCTTCCTTTTGGTGTCACAATGCTAAAGACTGTAGAAGAAGGTGTGTGCCAGCACATACTTATGGCAGGCAATATTATTCTGATGCTGCCTATTCTGATCGTATATTTCCTGGCACAGAAACAGATTATCAAAGGCTTTACCTATATGGGTGTGAAATAAGATGAGATAGAGATTCCTAATGGGAGTTTACTATATAGAACCGGCTGTGGAACGCCGAACCAACAGCCTTTTATATCAATATAGAATCGGCGTAGAAATGAGGAGAAGATGAAAAAAAGAGCACAATTACTGAGTACATTAATGGCAGCCGGCATGATGGCAGGAGCATTATCCGGCTGTGGCAGCACAGCAGCTGCTGATAACGCAACCAACACAGAAGTTACAGCAGTAGCAGAAGCAAAAGCAGATGCTGTAGCAGCAGACACAGCAAATACAGAGACAACGAATACAGATGCAGCTTCCGGGGATGTAACAGAATTAAAGTACTGGTACTGTTGGACTGGCGCTACCCAGGAAAATAATATGGAGCTTGCTGAGGCTTTTAACGAGACAATTGGTAAAGAAAAAGGCATTCATGTTACCGCAGAATATCAGGGAACCTATGATGAGTGTCATCAGAAGCTTCAGGCGGCCTTCGTTGCAAATGAGACACCAGCCCTTTCTGTCATGGAGATCAGTACGATCAGAAGATTTGCAGAGAATGGCATGCTGGAAAATCTGGATTCGTACGTAAATGAATCCGGCGTAGATATGAGCGATTTCTATGAAGGACTTCTGCCTAACTGTTATGTAGATGATTCTATCTATGGACTTCCTTATTTAAGAAGTACGCCTATTATGTATTGCAATAATACGATCTTAAACGAGGCAGGATGGGATTACAAGGATATCAAGACCTGGGATGACTTAAAGGCAGCAGCAACAGCAGTTCATGAGAAGACAGGAAAATACGGTGTATCCCAGTACAGCTACTTATGGACACTGGATGCATTTATGATCGAGCATGGCAGCTCTATCCTGAATGAGACAGAAGATGCTACACTTCTCAATACTGCGGAGGGTAAGGAAGTGATTGGCTTCTGGAGAGATCTGATCGATCAGGGTATTGTTCATGCATATAACCATACAGAATCAGACAAAGTTACCACAGATGTACAGAACCTTAACACAGCAATCTGGTTTGGCTCTACAGGAAGCTTAAAGGATAATCTTGCAATTGCTGATGAACTTGGATTTGAACTGGGTACAGCATATATTCCAAAAGCACTGGAATATGGTACACCTACAGGCGGATGCTGCGTTGTTATGATGAGCAATATCTCTGATAAGGAAAAGGTAGCAGCGTGGGAATTCATGAAATATATGACAGAAACAGAACAGGCAATCAAGTCTTCCATTAAGACAGGTTATCTGCCATCCAGAAAGAGCGCTGGCGAGTCTGACACAATGCAGAAGTATTTTGAAGAAATGCCTCTTGCCAAGGTAGCACTGGATCAGCTTCAGTTCGTAAAACGTGCAGCTTATTCTAATCCTAACTATACAGAAGCTGGTGCAGAGATCGAGAAAGCACTGGATGCTATCTACTTAAATGGTGCAGATATTGATTCTACACTGGCTGACCTTGAAACCAAAGTAAACAAGATTTTAAATCAGTAGAAAAGGCAGGAAATAAGAAATGGCTAATAAATTAATTGTACTTTCAGCAGATGCTATGGTGACAGAGGATCTACCTCTGTTCACCAGCCTGCCAGGATACCAGACATACTTAAATGGTGGAAGCATGATAAAAAGTGTCAGATCAATCTATCCGACTGTAACTTACCCATGCCACACCACAATGATGACCGGAAATTATCCTGACAGACATGGAGTGACCAGCAATTTTAAGCTGATCATGAATGAGAAACCAACGCCATGGAACTGGTTTGCTGACGTAATCCGTTCAAAGGATATCTTCACGGCATGCAAGGAAAAGGGACTGACTACAGCAACTGTATTCTGGCCTGTAACCGGCTGCCATAAGGATATCGACTATAAAATACCAGAGTATGTGCCGCAGAATGGCGAACCCCTTGAAGATGCATTTTGCAGGGTGGGCTGTGATGAAGATATGCTTGCCATTGTAAAGAAGAACAGCACAATACTCAAAAAATATGAGCATCCTTATATAGATGAGTTCATTATCGCCTGTGCCTGTGATGTCCTTCGCGAGAAGCAGCCGGATGTATTACTGATTCATCCAGCCAATATTGATGGAGCAAGACACCAGTATGGAATCTTTAACCAGATGGTAGATCAGGCAGTCAGAGATACAGACCGTTTCGTACAGCAGCTGATGGCAGTACAGGAAGAATTGGGATTTGCAGAGCAGACCAACCTGGTAGTGACCAGCGATCATGGACAAATGGATATCTCCAGAATCATCAATCCAAATGTCATGCTTGCAGATTATGGTTTCCTTACCGTGGACAAAGAAGGAAAAGTAACGGACTGGAAAGCATATTGCTTATCCAACGGTCTCTCAGCAGTCGTATATCTCAAGAATCCAGAAGATGAGAATACAGCACACAGAGTATTCAAACTGCTTTGCTGGATGAGAGATGAAGGAGTCTATGGAATTGGTGAAGTCTATACAGAAGCAGAAGCCAGAGAACGGTTTCATCTAGGTGGGGAATTCTCTTTTGTCATTGAATCTGATGATTATACTTCTTTTGGAGAAGGTGTAACCAGACCGTTGGTAGAAGCCTTCGGAGATACAGATTACAGATATGGCAGAGCATCTCACGGTTATACACCGGATAAAGGACCACAGCCTGTTTTTATGGCTAAGGGACCTGATTTTGCCGAGAATGTAACTTTGGAAAAAGGCAGACTCATAGATGAAGCTCCAACCTATGCGGCTATTCTTGGAGTAGATCTGCCAAATACAGACGGAACCCCTGTCAGAGAAATCATCAGAGATGCAAAATAGTTGTGAAAAAACTGTTGCTTTTTGCAGGGGATTATGATATAAATATAACTTGTCAGGACTTTGGGTTATACCTGTAAGTTCTGCACATGGATGGATTCCCGAGTGGCCAAAGGGGACAGACTGTAAATCTGCTGCAAATTGCTTCGGTGGTTCGAATCCACCTCCATCCATTAGGTATTGCAAATAGCCAATACCTTTTTATTTTTCATATGCCGGCGTGGCGGAACTGGCAGACGCCCGGGACTTAAAATCCCGTGGGTAGCGATACCCGTACCGGTTCGATTCCGGTCGCCGGCATGACTTTTTAGAGAGGAACTGTAGAGATGCAGTTCCTTTTTTGCATAGTTTTAGTATGATTTTTGACATTTGAGGTACGAGTTTTTACATTTGGCTTGCTTTTCCAATGCAGATTGCTATAATGCCCTTTACAAACGTTTGTAATATTACAGGAAAAGGACATGATAGATGAATAAAGTGAAATTTACTCCAGAGTTGGAACGAGCAACTGGTGAAATTGAGTATAACATGACGAATGACTATATGTTTCGTGCATTATTTCAAAAGAATAACAGGGCATTAAAAGGTTTACTGAGTTCCTTATTACATATGCAGCCGGAAGAAATCCTATCGGTGGAAATAACGAATCCTATTGTGATAGGAGAAGCAATTCAGGATAAAGAGTTTCGGCTGGATATTAAAGCAATGCTAAATGGATATCAGCAGATCAATTTGGAAATGCAGGTAGTGAACCGTCATGATTGGCCGGAACGCTCCATTGGATATCTGAGCCGTATGTATAATAACTTACAAAAAGGAGACCAGTATATTGACACGAAACCTGCAATTCATATTGGAATTCTGAATTTCCCGCCATTTGAGGAGCAGCCTATTTTTTATTCAAGAAATCTGTTGATGGATGTAGTACAGCACAGGATATACAGTAGCAAGTTTGCAGTGAATGTGTTAGACTTATCACATATAGAACTGGCAACCTGGGAAGATAAGAACTGGAATCTTGATTTCTGGGCGAGACTGTTTAAGGCGAAGACTTGGGAGGAAATGAAAATGATTGCAAAAGACAATGAATATTTTACAGAAGCTTCCAATACATTATGTGATTTATACGCCGATTTCAACGTGCGTGAAAGATGCAGAGACCGGGAGGACTATGAGCTGGAACAGAAATATCTGCATGATACGATAGCGCAGCAGGAGAACATGCTTGCACAGAAAGATGATACAATAGCGCAACAACAAAGTATGTTGCTGCAAAAAGATAATATATTGGCGCAACAGACAGAGGAACTTGCAGAAATGAAAAGAAAAATACAGGAGCTTACCCAGGCGCTTGAATCAAAATAATTTATAAAAGGCAGGTGGGGATTCTATGTTCAGAACGTTATGTTACGTCATAATTGGCTACTTATCGGGCAGTATACTATATGCCAGGGTATTTGAGAAGCTTTTTCATAAGGAAAATATGATAGAGGGCAGTAAGGACAGGAATCCCGGAACTGCGAATGCTTTTATGCGTGGTGGTTTCTGGTGTGGTGTTCTTACATTATGCTGTGATATGGGCAAGGGCTTTATACCGGTGTTCTTTTATCATCAGGGAGAAATGACCCAGCTGGGGCTGGCACTGGTTCTGGCTGCACCCGCAATAGGACATATATTTCCCTTGTTTCATAAGGGAAGAGGCGGCAAGGGCATTGCGACTACTTTTGGCAGTCTGTTAGGACTGTTCCCGGCTATGACTCCGGTACTGGTGTTGGCAGTCTGCTTTATATTCTTTTCACTGATATTGCGGATTACACCACATTTTTACAGAACGATAGGCTCTTACGGAGCATCTTTTATTATATTATGTCTTATGCAGGAAGCGTTTTCAGTAAAGCTTGGTTTTCTGCTGATTACGATAGCGGTAGGAATACGGTTTGCATTAAGTAAAGAAGAGAAGGATAAGATAAGGGTGAGTTTATTATGGAAGCGTTGATTCTATCATGTGGAACCGGTGGCGGACATAATGCGGCAGGGTACGCGATTAAGGAAGAGCTAGAGAGGCGTGGACACAATGTGAAGATGCTGGACCCCTATACACTAAAAGGGAATCACATTGACCGGCTCATTGATAATGCCTATATTAAGCTGGTGCAGAGAGTGCCGCTTGCTTTTGGGGCAGTGTATGAGCTGGGCAATCTCTATCGCAGATTACCTTTTCGCTCTCCAGTATACTTTCTCAATCGCAAGATGGTGCAGGTCATGGAACAGCTGTTAAGTGAGAAGCAGTATGATTATGTGGTCATGCCCCATCTGTATCCGGCAGAGATATTGACATATATGAAGAAGCACGGTTACCAGGTGCCAAAGATGCTCTTTATTGCGACAGATTATACCTGTATTCCTTTTACAGAAGAGACAGAATGTGACACGTATGTCATTCCTTCTGACAAATTAACCAGAGAATTTGTAAAGAGAGGAGTTCCAAAGGAAAGGCTGTTACCACTTGGAATTCCAGTACGCAGGGAATTTGCACAACTTTTCGACAGGATGGAAGTAGCAACCAGACTGGGATTAGACAGTAAGCTGCATTATATTCTGATTACAGGCGGCAGTATTGGCGCAGGGAAGCTGGTCAGGGCAGTAAAGGTGCTGGATAGACGTTATCATGATGATGGAACCGTGAAGCTGATTGTGATATGTGGCAATAATCGCAGATTATACCATAAACTGCATGAACAGTATGGTGAGAGACATATTATCCTGCAAAGGACAGAGCAAATGCCCGATTATGTGAAACTGTGTGATGTGATGGTGATTAAGCCGGGGGGACTTTCGTCCACAGAAGCAGCTGTTACCGGAAAACGCCTTGTTCTCATGACTCCCATTCCCGGATGTGAGAATCATAATCTGCATTTCTTTAGAAAGAATGGTCTATGTAGAGGTGTATTGACGCCGGATATCCAACTGGTGAAAGAAGTAGACAGATTGATGAAGCAGTCCGATGACTGTGAAATGATTCGCAGACAGCATGCAGTGATTAATGGAAGGGCTGTGGAAGATATATGTGATTTTATGGAGCAGTGACGAAACTCTTTTGCACTGCTCCTTTTTGTGATATACTTGCACATATGAGAGGAATGGAATTTACTATGAAAAAATATGTATCTATGTGGGGAAATGCAATATCCATCGCAGACAGGAAACCAGAGAATTATGCAAAAGACCTGACACTGCGATACCCGATTCATCCTGTGTTTGATGGAGATAAATTGAAGATAACACTGGATAATTTCTGTGGAACACAGCCGGTTACGATCAGTGAAGTATATATAGCTGATAATGTGGCAAAAGGCAGCAGAGAGATTAAACAGGAGACGGTGAAGGCTGTGACTTTTGCAGGACAGACTTCTGTAACAATCCCGGCGGGAGAGGCTGTAGTCAGCGATGAGGTGGAGTTTGCTGTGAAACGTGGAAATGACATTAGTGTCAGCTTTTATCTGGGGGATTTTACTCAGATGCGTTCCGCAGTACTGATTACAGGACCGTTGTCTAAGGGATATTATTCAGTAGGTAATTATGCAGCAAGTGCAGAACTGCCGCTTGATCTGACCAGAAACACCAACTGGTTTTATTTCCTCAGCAATATTGATATCTATACAGACAGCAGCAATCGTGCACTGGTATGCTATGGGGATTCCATTACTTCCCAGGCATGGCCGGACTATCTGAGCCTGCGTGTAGAGAAAGAGCAGAAGATGCATACTGCCATTGTAAGGCGTGCAGCCAGTGGAACAAGAATCCTGCGGCAGTACGATAATATTACTTATGATTCTTATGGATTAAAGGGTGCAACGCGTTTTCCACGGGAGGCGAAAGTGTCAGGTGCTGATACGATCATCATTCAGCATGGAATCAATGATATCATTCATCCTGTTGGCGTAGAGGTGAACCCATTTAGACCCTGGAGTGATCTGCCTACAGCACAGGAGCTGATAGACGGGCTTCGCATGTATGTGGAAAAAGCCAGAGAATACGGGCTGAAAGTTCATATTGGGACATTACTTCCGATATATGGATGGAGAACTTATGAACCCTTCAGAAATGACCTTCGAAATGCTGTAAATGAATGGATTCGTACAACAGATGAGATAGATGGATATATAGATTTTGATGCTGCATTAAGGGCAGCAGATAAGCCGGAAGCTTTTGCAGAGGGATTTGACAGTGGAGATCATTTGCATCCATCGGATAAAGCCTATGAGCGTATGGCAATGACAGTCCCGGATATATTGTTGAAATAAAATGGAGTAGGGTAAATGGTAGGTTTGGAGAAAGGAATCACGAAAGAAGCAGTCAGAATGGCATGGCCTGCTGTGTGTGAATCGTTTTTTATTGCTCTGGCAGGTATGGTAGATTCACTTATGGTCAGTTCCATGGGCGCCAGTGCAGTGGCAGCCGTAGGATTGACAACACAACCCAAGTTCATGGGTCTGGCTCTATTTTTTGCCATGAATGTGTCTGTATCTGCGTTGGTGGCAAGAAGAAGAGGCGAGAAAAACCAGAGATCGGCGAATCAGATTCTGCTGGTAGCGATTTTATTTGTAATCGTGGCAACTGTGGTGATATCTTCAGCATGTGTAATGTGGGCGAACCAGATTATTAACTTCTGTGGCTCAGCCCCGGAGACCCATGAGCCGGCTGTCATTTACTACCGCATTATCATGGGATGTATGATATTCAATGTACTGTCCATGGTCATCAATGCGGCACAGAGAGGCTCTGGCAATACGATGATTGCCATGAGAACCAATATTGTATCTAATGTAGTGAATATCATAGCCAATTATCTGCTGATACAGGGACATTTGGGATTCCCTGCACTGGGTATTGCAGGGGCGGCAATAGCAACGGTATTTGGTACAGTTATTGCCTGTATCATGAGCTTTGCTTCCCTTTTTAGAAGAGATGGTTTTGTCAGTATTTATTATATAATGGAGCAGCAGATCAGACCTGCATTGGAACCTGTAATCAGCATTATAAAGCTGGGCTTTTCCGTATTCATAGAGCAGATTCTGATGCGTGTCGGCTTCATGTCAACTGCCATGATGGCTGCGAAAATGGGAACAAATGCCCTGGCGGCACATCAGGTAGGTATGAATATTCTGGGACTGACCTTCTCCTTTGGCGATGGTATGCAGGTAGCGGCAGTGGCACTGATAGGAAGAAGCCTGGGAGAGGGCAGCCCTGATAAGGCAAAAGCCTATGGTAAGACCTGTCGAATGATTGGACTTGGAATTTCCTGTGTACTGGCAGTTATATACTTCTTCGGTGGAGAATGGTTATATCGTCTGTTCTTTGCAGAGCAGGAGATTGTGGATATAGGCGTTATAATTATCAGAATCATGATTATTATCGTATTATTCCAGGTTTCACAGGTTATTTATATGGGATGTCTGCGAGGTGCAGGCGATACGACCTATACAGCAATTGCATCTACAATCAGTGTTACGATCATCAGAACAGCAGCCTCCTATTTCTTTGGCTTTATAATGGGACTTGGAATGGCAGGCATCTGGATGGGCATTCTGGCAGATCAGATATCAAGATTTTTATTCGCGTCAATTCGTTTCAAACAGGGGAAATGGACGAAAATACATATTTAAAAGATGAAGGAGATAAAGAGCATGCCAACACTTCTATTTATCAATGCCTGTGTAAGGGGTAAGGACTCAAGGACACTTGCCTTGTGTGAGAGGCTTTTGACAAGTATCAAAGAAGCGAATCAAAAGGATATGGCTTTTAAAATCGAAGAAATCAGACTTTCTACAGAGAATCTGATTCCTCTGAATTATGAGAGGCTGCAGAGAAGGGATGAGCTTTTGGCAAATGGCATATATGAGGACAGTATGTTTGACTATGCCAATGCCATGGCACAGGCAGATATGATCGTGATTGCAGCCCCTTACTGGGATATGTCTTTTCCGGCATCGCTCAAGATATTTCTGGAAGTAGCCAGCGTGGTCGGTATTACATTTGCCTACGCTGAGGATGGCACGCCTGTAGGATTATGTCAGGCGCAGGATATGTACTACGTGACGACCAGTGGTGGTTATATAGGAGATTGCAATTTTGGATTCCAGTATGTGAATGCGTTGTGCAAACTATATGGAATAGAACATTCCCACTTTGTCAGTGCGCAGGGGCTGGATATGGAAGGTGCTGATATCGAAGCGCTTCTGGAACAGGCAGTGATCGAGGAGGCATAAATGAAATGCAAAAAATGTGGGGCAGACCTGAAGCTTTCCGATGAAGTATGCCCTTACTGTGGTGCTGTCAATTATGCGGCAAAGCGTCATATCAGGGATAGAAAATTCTATGTACAGGACTATCAGAGTACGCATAAACAGGTCAGTGATACAGATAGAAAATCGTCTTCCTATATGGTCAGGGGTATCACGTGCGGCGTGCTGGCTGTATTGGTGATAGTGCTGCTTTTTGTAGGCTTTCATGCAGAAAGCAGGGCTTATCTGCGTAAGCAGGAATGGGCAGTTGACCACTATGATGAAGTAAAGGCGCAGATGGAGAATTATCTGGAAGCAGGAAAATATTACGAGTTCTACGCCTACTGTGATTCTTATCACCTTACAGGATGGACGGCGGGTCCTTTTCTGGAATATTATCCGGTTATGGAAGGGGTACAGATCTATTACTTTCTGAACAGTCACATCAATCAGTATCTGGCGGCAGATAATGTATATGACAGAAACGAACAACTGGAAGATATCTGCGGGCTGCTTCCAGAGTTCTATGATGTGTATTCCCTGCACTATAAGGCTAGGGATGTGGTCAGTGAGGAAGAGACAGCACGCAGATTACAGCCTATTTATGATGCCATGAATGCCAATTTGCAGACGTATTTTGGGCTGACACAAGAAGAAGCAGCCAATCTTAGTAATATGAAAAAGGATGATATGCTGCTGTTATTTGGAGAGAAAGCCAATGAAAAATAAAGTACAATGCAGCTCCTGTGGAGCAATGTTTGATGATGAGCTGGAGACTTGCCCATATTGTGGTGCCATGCATCTGAAAGGTGCAGAAAAGGCATACATGAGGGATCTTGGCAGGATTCGGGATAATCTCGAAGATCTTCAGAATGTGAAGCATAAGGACAGTCGCAGAGAAGGTATCTTTGTGGCGAAGCTTATCATAGGAACGATACTTACACTTCTTGCCCTTACACTGGCTGTTTATCTATACAGTGCAGTAGATGAGAGGACGCAGGTACAGCAGCTAAAGGAAGCAATCATAAATGAAGAATGCTGAGGAATTAAGCAGAGAATTTCAAAAGGAACATGGCAAAGCCATGGGAAAATACGATAGAGCGTATCGAAGTACGAAGAAAGAGATTCTGGACAAGACGCATCATTTTGCACGAATATCCAGAAAAGGCATGCTGCTTGGGATAATTGGTTTTCTCATCATTTTCTATATCTTCGTTGCTTCTGCGCTTTCAGGAGGAAGTCTGGAGAAAATAATCAGAAGACATCAGGCAAGTAAGAATTATGATGCAGTGTGCAGCCAGATTCAGACGTATCTGGAGAATGGGCAATACAGTGAACTGTTTGAGTATGGAGAATATTATCATCTGACAGATACGGAGAAGGGGGATTTTCAGGCGTACTATCCCATTTTCTGGTGTGCCAGTTCCTATGGATATGTGGAACAGGCGGTGCAGATGCTGACAGATTATGGAGACTATAAGGAAGACAGTGCATTGTATCTTTCAGAAAAGCTTGCCGATTTCTATCAGAGAACATATCTGGAGCAATATAAGAAATATGAGGGTGCAATCTGTGACCAGAACAGAGAAAGCATGCAGCAAATGCGGGAGAGCGTGTCTGAGCTTCTGGTAGAGAAGCTGCCTTTGACCAGAGAAGATGTGGAACCGTTTCCTGAAATGACTTCGGCACAGATCAACCAGATTATCATAGGAAGGCTATTGCAAAATGAAGATTAGAAACAGGCAGTCCGGGACACTTTCTAAAATATTAAATATATGTATTGTATTACTTACATGTATCATAACGATAGAAGCCATGTTTATTGCAGATTATACGTTTGATCTGAGTAATAACGGTAAAAGGGCGATTGTATTTCTGCAATATATACAACAGCAGGAGTATGAGAAATGCCTGAATTATTATTATGCCAATGAAGCACTGGGAGTAAAACCAGATGAGGACCTGCAGGAGTGCTATGCAGTGGCACAATATTATGAGGCAGCATATCAGTATCGGGTATATGTAGATCAGGGGAAAAATACACAGGCAGATGAAGCACGCAAAAGAATGGAAGATGCAGCATCCAGAATGGGAGAGCTGACTCCGGTCAGAGACAGAATAGATAGAATATTGCAATAAAAAACAGGAGCTTATGCAGGCTCCTGTTGTAATTTACAGATATTATTTGGATTCTTTGCTGATGATGGGAAGCATGCCTGCTTTTCTAAGAGCGGGGCGTACTGCCATGTATACAACTACAGATACAATAGTAGAAGTTACAGCGTTGATGGATGTAGCAGCCACATTCCATGCAAGAGTCAGCTCAGCAGCCGGTTTGCCAAGGATGAGCAGCTTGTAGAAATAACCGATCAATGGATCAAAGATTACATTGAAGAGCAGACCGCCAATTGCTGCAAGGATTGTCCATTTCAGTACGTGCTTGTTATCATTGGATGTAGAAATCTTACCAAATTTGTGAGCAATCAGACCAGTAATCAGACCGATACAGAATTTTAAAAGGAAGGTCTTAGGTGCATATACAATATAGACAGGGTCTAACAAATCACCGATAGTCATACCAATTGCGCCGCCGATGCCACCATAAACACCGCCAAGAAGCAGAGCACCCAGAACGCAGACAGCATTACCAAGATGAATACTGGTAGCGTCACCGCCGGGAAGTGTGATCTTGATCTGTAAGAAAGTAAATACGACATAAGAAAGTGCAGCCATCAGACCAGTCAAAGCGATTTTATAGACTTTGTTGTTTTTTTCATTCATAACATATACCTCATTTCTTTATCATTTGATGCATTTTTCATGTTTGTACATAAGTATAGTGAAAAGTGACTTTTTAGAAATATACAATTTTAAATATATTTTAGTGTACAGTTTGAAAAGTCATATTTCATGCACAAAGAGGTTGATTTTTTCATGCAAATAAGATTAAATAGAGATATACAGCCATGGGAGAGAGTGGCTGGGGGACAGAAAGGGGTTAAGCAATATGAATAATTATGGTGACACAAGACAGGCAGAGACAGCATTAATTCCCAAAGGAACGATTATTAATGGTAATATAGAAATTACCGGTAAACTGGACATGTATGGTACAATGAACGGCGACATCCAGTCAACCGATAAGGTCAATATATATGGAAGTAATATAAATGGCAATATTAAGGCAAATGAACTGAATGCGAAGGATGCTTTTATAGAAGGTAAGATTGATTGTACAGAAGGAGTAGACGTTCGCGAGAATACCGTAGTATTGGGCGATATCAGTGCCAAGAACCTGATGGTAGATGGAGCAATTCAGGGTAAGCTGGATATTCAGGGAACGGTAACGCTGGGAGATAAAGCCATTGTAGACAGTGATATCAAGGCAAAATCCATTCAGGTAAGTAATGGTGCTGCAATTAATGGTTATTGCTCCCTGTGCTATGCAGATGTAACACCTAAGAACTTCTTCCCGGAGACAGAACCTGCTAAACCGGCTAAGACAGCAGGAACCAAGAGTACAGAAAAGACTCGCAAGAGTGCTGCTTCATAAGAGATACATGAAACATAGAACATAGAATAGAAGATAAGCCTGATGCAGTAACGTGTCAGGCTTTTTACGTAGAGGAAAGAAGGAAGAGAGATGGCGGTATATAGTAAGGAGATGCACGAGACCAGTCAGGAGATTCTGGATTTCGCAGACCTGGTATTCAGTTTGTCATCTGGAAGTACGGATTTTGAGGCAATTCTGCCAAAGGCATATTCGCAGGCAAGACAGCATATCGTGACACATCATGTAATGCGGGAAAAAGGCTCTATACAGGCGTTGGTAGATGTGTATCCGCTGACACTGACAGCAGGTGATCCGTCCCTGAAATGCGGCTATATCGGAACAGTCAGCGTACATCCGAAAGCCAGAAGAAAGGGCTATATGATTGAACTGATGGCTAAGGCACAGGAGGATATGCGCAGTCAGGGATATGATATGATCATTCTGGATGGCAACAGACATCGTTATCAGCATTATGGCTTTGAAAAAGCCGGTATGAAATACTGCTTTAATGTCACTTCTGACAGTATCCGCCATGCATGTTCAGCAGTTACTGATCTGAAAACACCGGACTTTCAACTGATTGAAAGCGCAGAAGATGATCTGCTGGACAGTATATATGAGATATATAGCAGAAGAAATGTGACAGCAAGAGAGAGAGACAGCTTCTACCCGTGCATGCAGAGCTGGGGAGCCGATCTCTATGCTGTTATGCTGGAAGAAAAGTGCGTTGGTTATCTTAATACTTCTGCGGATGGTTCTTCTTTGTATGAAATCGGACTTCTGGATGAGCAGCTTCTGCCCGCTGTTATCTATGCATATATGACAGAAATGGACATAGACGAGCTGGGGATCAATATTGGAATGGATGAGACTGCCAAACTTCCCTTGCTGGATCATATCAGTGATTATTATACAGTGTCGATGTCACATCAGATCAGAATCCTTCAATATGAGAGAGTCCTTGCCTTTCTCCTGCATTGGAAAAGGCAGTATATATCATTACAGGAAGGTACTTTCGTATTGGGAATAAAAGAAGACCAGAATACGGAAACTATTAAGATAACGATTACGGAAAAGGACATTTGTGTGGAAAAGACAACAGAACCTGCACAGATTATGTATGATGACTTAACTCTGGTAAAGGAACTAACTACCAGCTATTATTATATTGCAATGCAGAATAAAGAAAGCGCGCTGCATCAGGCGCCACAGGGCTGGTTTCCGCTGCCGTTTTTCCTGCCGGAGGCAGATGCCTTTTAGCAGGTGCATAGTAGTTGAGTTAGAAATTATGATGGAAAGGGAGATGATCTGATGGGCAAACTGGAAGATAATAAGAAAATAAAGAGAGAAGCCATACTGGATGCTGCCTTTCTAATGTTTACGACCAAGGGACTGATTAAGACCTCGGTAGCTGATATTACCGCAGCAGCAGGTGTGGCAAAAGGCACTTTTTACCTGTATTTTAAAGATAAGTATGACCTGAGAGATAAGTTAATTGTTCATAAGTCAAATGAAATCTTTCAACGTGCAGAAGAAGAAACGAAAAGCCGGGAAATGGCAGATTTGGAAGAGCATATTATTGCCATGATTGACAATATCCTGAATCAGTTCGTGGAAGATACTACGCTTTTGAATTTCATTGCCAAGAATCTCAGCTGGGGAATTTTTACAAACGCTGTCGCCGGGGCAACAGAGGAAAATAATTTCTATGAGCTTTATCATGCCATGTTTGAGAATTCCCCGGTCAAATATGAGAAACCGGAGATTATGATGTATATCATAATCGAAATGATCAGTTCGAGCTGTTACAGTTCTATTCTGAATGGGGAACCTGTCAGCATTGAGGAATTAAAACCATATCTTCTGCGGACAGTAAGACAGATTATGCGTTCACACAGACTGGACTGAGTATTAATCCATATATTTCCATGTATACATGTTCACGTTGCGGCATTTCGGGCATGGTACATTGTACTGTTCAAAGATGAACATCTTAATCCTGTCTTCCGGTAAATCGGTAGTTACGATACGGCTCTGACCACATTTGCACAGGAATAATATCTTGTGATTGACTCTGACTGCCAGGCTTTCACCTCTCAGACTTAATGTCTTCTCGATGTATTTGATCTGTTCTTCACTGTGCACACCACAAGTCTCCAATGCCCACTTGTACTCATCTCTGATAATATGTAAGGTCTCTGAGGGTAGTGAAGAATAGTGTTGCTCTAATTTCTGTTCTGTAAACATAGTTATTTCCTTTCTGATATAGGTTGGTATCTGCAAAATGGGTTACATGAATGGGACGAATTGCACTGCGTTAATAATTGCACCACAGGCACGCTCTCGCTACGCTGCAGCTCGTAGCGGTACATAAGTGTGCATGTGTCTTGCCGACGCATGCGCACTAAGTACCGACGGCTGCAGAGTGCCTGCTTATGCAATTGTTAACGCTGTGCAATTCTGTATATGGAAGATAACGTTTCGCAGTTGCATATTTTAGGTTATTGTGGACAATGCTTCTTGTAGAACAAGAAGGCATTGTCTTTATTTGATACAGTTTTTTCGCAGTATTTTGTTAAAGACTGTTTATTATGGAATGTACATACAGTTTCTTGATGTATACACACAACAATTATATTTTAACACACATCAGGAGAATAATAAACGAGTATTCTGAATATATTTTTGCTATATTTTTAACTGTTTATGAGGCTGCAAAATGTCGATATATTTATATATTATATTGTATTGGCAGTGTAGTTAAAACATAGTATGAGTATAAACCTGTATATGTGAACTATATATCATTCAGAGACTGTCAGGTAAAACGAAACATACCGGTATATGCGAAAGAACACCACTCTGGAAACAGAATTGTACAGGTTCTATAAATGCATAAGCAGGCACTTTGGAGCGGTCGGCACTTAGCAAGCAGAGCGTAAGCTCTTGCGAGCTTAGTACCGTTACCAGCGACAAGTAGCGAGAGCGTGCCTGAGTTGCATTATAGAACCTGCACAATTCGTCCCTTTCGTCCCCTTTGTCCTTTCGCATTACCATTCATAATTCCATGGAGAGGAGTTATATATCCATATTCGTCACACGGAGGTGACTATTCTATGAACAGCAGAAGACTGGTAAGGCTTCTGCAGGCGGTTTCTTATGACATTCCTGACCGCGGGCATAGTGTACCCGCGCGGGACATTTGTGAAAACAGAATATCCATAGAGGAAGCAATTGCGCTTTATATGCAGACCGCAGCACAGATAGTTACACCGCCTGTCCGGCAGCCTGTAAGAAGAGATACAGCACAGCATTCACAGCCGGATGATGCGCAAGTGCAGGAGCCGGGCTACCTGATCGTAATGGAGGCGAACCGGATCGAGAGCCGATGCAGGAGAGACGCAAGAGAACAGATAGCATTCAGAAATCAGAGAAGAAAGAGACAGGGAAGAGCAGGAGCAACATCCAGAAGCCTTCCCATAGATGATGGATGGCAGCAGGCAAATGCATATGACAGGCTGGATGTGAACAGGACAGAAGGATATCTTCTCTATTCCTATGATAAACAGGGAACTCACAGCATCCTTGGACGGGATATCCGACCGGGTGGATACGGAGACAGGATTACAGATGGAGAATACAGAAATAAGGCATAAATTTACTCTTGTAAGAAACGTTACCGGGGTGCTATAATGCAACTATGAGCAGACGAATATACAGGATTAACACGGAGTTGAATAGACAAAAGACGTTTGATGCAGATCAGGCGTCTTTTTTTCATGCTTGTTAAATCCGTAACAACTCATTGTTATACACAAGAGCAATTACAACATAACAATACATGACTTATAAAATGGAGGAAATATGGATTTCGAGAGTTCTTATACACCTTATCTGTCAGAAGAAAAATTGAAGTACTTACGTCTTTTAGCTGAGAAATATCCATCCATACCCGCAGTGTGCAGGGAAATCATCAATTTAAAAGCTATATTGAATTTGCCAAAGGGTACAGAGCATTTCATGAGCGACTTGCATGGGGAATATGAAGCCTTTTATCATATCCTGAATAATGCAGCAGGAGTCATTAAAGAGAAAGTGGATATGATCTTTGGCAGCAGGTTATCCGCGCAGGAGAGACAGGAGATCTGTACACTGGTCTATTATCCTGTGGAGAAGATCAAGCTGTTAAAGGAGCAGAATGCGATTACCCCTTACTGGTACAAAATGACCCTGAAGAATCTGACAGAGCTGGCGAAGCTGCTTTCATCCAAATATACCCGTTCCAAGGTGCGTAAGGCACTGCCGCCGGAGTTCAGCTATATTATAGATGAGTTGCTTCATGCGCAGTCCGACGAGGACAATAACCAGTATGTCTATCATGAGAAAATCATAGATACGATCATAGACATAGGAAGTGCAGATGCCTTTATTGAGGCGTATACCAAATTAATCAAAAGGCTGGCAGTGGATCATCTGCATATTGTGGGTGATATTTTTGACAGGGGAAGTAATGCAGACAGAATTATTGAGCTGCTGATGAAATATCATTCACTGGACATTGAATGGGGAAACCATGATATTCTGTGGATGGGAGCGGCATGTGGCAGCGAAGCCTGCATTGCAAATGTGTTGAGAAATAATATCAAATACGGCAATATGGAGATTCTGGAGAATTCCTATGGAATCAGTCTTCGTTCCCTGATTCTTTTTGCAGAGAAGCTGTATCCCGATCTGACACCTATGAAGGCAGCGCTGAAAGCCATTTCCATTATTCTGTTCAAGCTGGAAGGGCAGATTATTATGCGCCACCCGGAATACAATATGGATGACCGTCTCCTGCTGGATAAGATGGATCTTGGAAAAGGCACTGTATGCATAGAAGGACAGGAATATGATTTGAATGATACGTATTTTCCAACGATAGACTTTAAACAGCCCTATGTATTGTCCGAAGAGGAACAAAGTGTGATAGATGATCTTAGGGCTTCCTTCCGCAACAGCCATGTACTGCGCGATCATGTGGAATTTCTGTATGAAAAAGGCAGCATATACCGTGTATACAATGGAAATCTGCTGTTTCATGGTTGTATTCCACTGGATGAAAAGGGCAATCTGGATGGTATTCAAATCGGGGAGAAATTCTACTGTGGTAAAGAATATATGGATTATGCCCAGCGAGTAGCAAGACTTGCCTTTTATCAGGGAACAAGACCGGCACTGGATTTCATGTGGTATCTGTGGTGCGGTAAGAAATCTCCATTATCGGGTAGAAATATCAAGACCTTTGAGAGGACATTTGTAGAAGATAAGAGAGCCTGGGAAGAAGCAAAAGATCCGTATTATCGGTATTATCAGCAGGAAGATGTATGTGTGAGGATTCTTGGGGAGTTCGGCTTACATTCGTCCATGTCCCATATCATTAACGGACATACACCGATTAAGGTTTCAGACGGAGAATCCCCTGTAAAAGCCAACAACCGCCTTATTGTGATTGATGGCGGTTTCTGTAAAGCGTACCAGAAGACAACGGGAATTGCCGGGTATACGTTAATTTATAATTCACATGGTATGCGCCTGAAAGCACATCAGCCTTTTGAAAGTATTGAAAAGGTATTAACTGAGAATAAGGATATAGAATCCAGTTCAAATTTCTTTGAGATGGAGCCTGATCGTGTCATGATCAAGGATACGGATAACGGAAAGAAGATACTGGAGAATATTCATGATCTGGAGCTTTTACTTGCAGCTTACAGACAGGGAACTATATAGTGTGAAAAAACCATATATGGTAGTTTTTTCACACGGCAAATTTATGCCTGCGGCCCAAAGTTTGCAGGTTACGGAAAGCGTAGGGTTATTAAAAACCGCTGGTTCTGTGAGCCAGCGGTTTTTGAGAGTGGTATGTTTTATTGAAACTATGAAGAACGGGTTCTTAATAGTAACGATTGAATTAAAGTAAGGATTCGTATAACTTGGTGATGTCTTCTACGCTGGTTTCCTTAGGATTGCCAGGTCTGCATGCATCATCATATGCGGACTGTGCCAGGAAAGGAATATCCTCTCTCTTTACGATGTCCTTTAAGTCAGCAGGAATTCCTACATCCTGAGAAAGCTGTTTTACAGCATCTACAGCTGCTTTTCTGTATTCTTCCTGAGTCATGTCGTCAACACCCTTGACACCCATAGCTCTTGCAATTTCACGATATTTCTCGCCGGTTGCTTCTGCATTGTATTCCATAACAGTAGGAAGGATGATAGCGTTGGCAATACCATGTGGTGTATCATAGAGAGCACCCAGAGGATGTGCCATAGAGTGAACAATACCAAGACCTACGTTGGAGAAGCCCATACCTGCTACATACTGTCCAAGAGCCATGCCTTCACGTCCTTCTGGAGTATTGGCAACAGCGCCACGTAAGGAGCGGGAGATAATTTCGATAGCCTTTAAATGGAACATATCGGATAATTCCCATGCGCCAGCAGTAATATAACCTTCGATAGCATGTGTCAGAGCATCCATACCGGTTGCGGCTGTTAATCCCTTAGGCATGGAAGCCATCATTTCAGGATCAATGAAAGCAACAACAGGAATATCATGAGGATCTACGCATACCATCTTTCTGTTCTTCTCAGCATCTGTGATAACATAGTTAATAGTTACTTCTGCTGCTGTACCTGCGGTTGTTGGAACTGCAAAGATAGGAACTGCTTTGTTCTTGGTATCTGCAACACCTTCCAGGGAACGAACATCTGCAAAATCAGGGTTCTTGATAATGATACCGATAGCCTTGGCTGTATCCATGGAAGAACCGCCACCGATAGCGATGATATAGTCAGCACCGGATTTCTTGAAAGCTTCTACACCTGTCTGTACGTTCTCGATAGTAGGATTTGGTTTAATATTGGAATATACTTCATAAGCAAGACCTGCACCTTCCAGTACATCCAGTACTTTCTTGGTTACACCGAATTTAATCAGGTCAGGGTCAGAACATACGAAAGCCTTTGTAAAGGAACGTCCCTTTGCTTCGTCTGCAATGCTCTGGATAGCACCTGCGCCATGATAGGAAGTCTCGTTTAAGATAAATCTGTTTGCCATAAATAAAATACCTCTCT
>CAVBMG010000018.1:0-42843 GCA_963596435.1 Agathobacter sp. | reverse complement strand
AAAGACAAACTTGGTTCGAAGCATGAGCTTCAGAACCAGTTTGTCTACAGTCTGAGGATGCATATTCTGCATCCTTTTTATACTTTTACACATTTTTGAAGAAACCCTTTTACACAAATCCCCTTTTGATTGCAATTCCCTTTTTACACAAACTCAGGAAAGAATTCCCCTTTTACATACCTTTTACACAATTTCGAATTCCCCTTATGAATTCCCTTTTACAGATGTCCCTTTTACTTTCGAATGACCTTTTACACAATTCCCCAATTGCTGTTTTTCCGAAAAGCCATCCCCTTTTACACAAATCCCCATTACGTGAAGAATCCCCATTCTTACACGTTTTCATAAGAAACTCTAATCTCTAAAAGAAATATCAGAACTATGTTCTTTAATGTGTGTAACGTTGTTTCTTGTAATGATTATTGCACAGAACAATATTATTGTCAACCTTTTTTCAAGCTTTTTTTTGATTATTATACATATTTTTTGTATGTATATTTGAAAATCTCTTGTGAGAATGCACAAGAACGGCGTTCTTGTAAAAAATAAGTGGAATCAATGTATAATTGACTCCACTTACATTATGTTAACTGATTATTTTACGACACGAACACGGAACACTCCGTCAATATTTTTTAATTTCTGGATAATATTATCATCTGCTGCTGACTCAATATCCATTAAGGTATAAGCGTATTCACCTCTGGATTTATTTGTTAAATCTGTGATATTAATGCCGGCTTCACCTAAAGCACCTGTAAACTGAGTGATCATATTTGCAATATTTTTATGCAGAATCGCGATTCTGCCGGCTGTTGCACATACACCCATGTCACAGTTTGGATAATTTACACTGTGCTTAATATTACCATTTGCAAGATAATCCATTAATTCATCAACTGCCATCTTGGCACAGTTGTCTTCTGATTCCTCTGTGGAAGCACCAAGATGAGGGATAACGATACATCCGGGATGACCTGCTGTAGTTGTATTAGGGAAATCAGATACATATTTTCTGATCTTACCAGCTTCCAGACCTTCTAATACATCTTTTTCATTGGCTAAGAGGTCTCTTGCAAAGTTAAGAAGAATGACACCTGGTTTCATCTTTTCAATGGCTTTGGCATCAATCATACCCTTTGTGCTGTCCATTAATGGAACATGAATGGTAATGAAATCACAGGTTTCATAAATCTCATCTACATTCAGTACATGCTTTACATCACGGCTAAGGCTCCAGGCTGCATCTACAGAGAGGAAAGGATCATATCCATATACATCCATACCCAGACTGATTGCTGCGTTGGCAACTTTAACACCAATAGCTCCAAGACCAATGATACCTAATTTCTTACCTGTTATTTCAGTACCTGCAAAGTTCTTCTTTTCTTTCTCAGCATCCTTTGCAAGTGTCTCAACATCTTTATTGGCTTCTACCCATTTGATACCGCCAACAACATCTCTGGATGCCAGAAGCATACCTGCGATAACAAGCTCCTTTACACCATTTGCATTAGCACCTGGAGTATTGAAGACTACGATACCCTTCTGTGCACAGGCATCAAGTGGAATATTATTAACACCTGCTCCTGCTCTTGCGACAGCAAGAAGAGATTCAGGAAGCTCCATTTCATGCATGGATGCGCTTCGAACCAATACACCCTCTGCCTGGCTGATATCATCTGTTTTGACATATTCGCTGCTGAATCTTGTTAAACCTACTTTAGAAATTGGATTAAGGCAATGATACTGATACATTAGGCATTCTCCTCCTCGAATTTTTTCATGAATTCTACAAGCTTCTGAACACCTTCGATAGGCATAGCGTTATAAATACTTGCTCTCATACCGCCTACTGTTCTATGACCCTTCAAGTTTTCAAATCCTGCAGCTTTTGCTTCTTTTACAAATTTGGCATCCAGTTCTTCGTTTCCTGTAACGAAAGGAACGTTCATTAAAGAACGATCTTCTTTTCTGACAGTGCCTTTGAAAAGTTTGCTTTCATCCAGATAATCATAGAGAATCTTTGCCTTTTTCTCATTGATTTCTTTCATCTTCTCAAGACCGCCCATCTTTTTGAGCCACTTGAATACTTTACCACAGATATAGATACCATATGCAGGTGGTGTGTTATATAAAGAATTGTTATCTGCATGAATCTTATAACGAAGCATGGTCGGTGTACCTGGAAGTACATCTTCTGTAATCAGATCTTCTCTGATAATAACGATAACAACACCTGCTGGCCCGATATTCTTCTGAACACCGCCATAGATTATACCATATTTGGTTACGTCAATGGGCTCTGAAAGGAAACAGGAGGATACATCAGCAACCAATGTTTTGCCTTTGGTATTAGGTAATGTTGTGAAACGTGTACCATAAATGGTATTGTTCTGGCAGATATATACATAGTCTGCATCTTCTGAGATAGGAAGATCAGAACAATCGGGAATATAAGAGAAAGTCTTATCTTCTGAAGAAGCAATTTTGTTTGCTTTTCCATAGATACATGCTTCCTGATAAGCTTTCTTAGCCCACTGACCTGTTACGATGTAATCAGCAACTTTGTTTTTCATAAGATTCATGGGAATCATTGCAAACTGCTGGCTTGCACCGCCCTGAAGGAACAATACCTTGTAATTATCAGGGATATTCATAAGCTCTCTTAAATCAGCTTCAGCTTCCTGAATAATTGTTTCAAAAGCCTTGGAACGATGACTCATTTCCATAACTGACATTCCAGTTCCCTTATAGTCCAACATTTCATCTGCAGCTTCTTTTAATACTTCTTCAGGCAAAACTGCGGGGCCTGCTGAAAAATTGTACACTCTTGACACTTTTTTACTCCTCCTGCTTTCTCATAACATTATTTCCCACAGCGTAGCGATTCAAAATATATTGAACCCTTACACAAATCTATATGTAATCTGGATAGATACATATCATGACTATTATTATGTATTATTGTCTGGCAGCCAGATCTTCTGCATCAAATGCATCACTGATTGGTGCGCCTGCAGGTACCATAGGGAATACCTTGTCATCTTCTTCAATAATACAATCCAGTACAACAGGTCTGCCAAGTGAAATTGCCTTTTCCAGTGCAGGTGCTACTTCTTCCTTCTTGGTAACACGGATGGCTTCACAGCCGAGTCCTTCTGCAACTTTGACAAAATCAACCTTATCGGCGAGTACAGTCTGGGAATATCTCTTATCATAGAACAGAGTCTGCCACTGTCTGACCATACCAAGAACGTGATTATTGATGATAATCTGAATGATTGGAATATTATAGCGGCTTGCTGTTGCAAGTTCGTTCATATTCATTCTGAAGCATCCATCACCGGCAATATTCACGCAGATTTTATCAGGTCTGCCCATCTTGGCACCGATACATGCACCCAATCCGTAGCCCATAGTTCCAAGTCCTCCTGATGACAGGAAAGTACGAGGTTCTGTATACTGATAGAATTGAGCTGCCCACATCTGATGCTGTCCAACGTCAGTAGAGATAATTGCCTTGCCTTTTGTTACCTGATCCAGCTGTTCAATGATGTAAGGACATGTAAGCTTGGAATCATCATATTTTAATGGATATTTAGCTTTGAATTCCTGAATATGGTTCATCCATTCTGTATGTTTCATTAGTGTGAGCTTGCTGTTGAGTTCTTTTAGAATGGTCTTGAGATCACCGACAATAGAGGCATCTGCATGGATGTTCTTATTGATTTCTGCAGCATCAATATCTATATGTAAGATTTTGGCATTGGATGCAAATTTCTTGGCATTACCGATAACACGGTCAGAGAATCTTGCACCTAATGCAATCAACAAATCACATTCACTTACTCCGAAATTGGAAGTTTTGGTTCCATGCATGCCTATCATACCTGTGTATGCAGGATTTTTGCCGTCAAATGCACCTTTACCCATAAGAGTGTCGCATACAGGAGCATCTATTTTCTCTGCAAATTCCTTTACTTCACGGTATGCACCTGAGGCAATAGCACCACCACCAAGGTAAATATATGGCTTCTTGGCATTTTGAATCAATTCAAGTGCTGTATGAATATCTTCCTGAGAATAATGATTCTCTATTACAGGCGGTTCCGGTTTTACAGGTACATATTCACATGTATTGGCTGTGACATCCTTGGTAATATCTACAAGAACCGGTCCTGGTCTTCCAGAACGTGCAATGTTAAATGCCTTTCTTAATGTATCGGCTAACTTTGTTACATCCTTAACAATATAACCATGCTTCGTGATAGGCATTGTTACGCCGGCAATATCAATCTCCTGGAAAGAGTCCTTACCAAGCATTGGTAAGGTTACATTTGCAGTAATTGCTACCATAGGAATGGAATCCATATATGCAGTTGCAATACCAGTAACCAGATTGGTAGCACCGGGGCCGCTTGTTGCAAGACATACACCTACTTTGCCGGTTGCTCTTGCATAGCCATCTGCCGCATGAGCAGCACCCTGCTCATGGGAGGTCAGAATGTGATGAATTTCATCACTGTGTTTATATAATTCATCATATACATTTAAGATAGTTCCACCAGGATAGCCGAATACAGTATCGACACCCTGCTCCTTTAAACATTCAATTACAATTTGTGAACCAGTCAGTAACATATCAGCACCATGCCTTTCCTAAGTATTTCGTTCTAGTTATTCTGATTGGGGTTCTGAAGGATGGCACCGCGGTTACCGCTTGTTACCATTTCTCTGTATCTTGCAAGATAACCTGTAGTTACCTTAGGCTCCTTAGGCTGCCATTTTGCTTTTCTTGCTGCCAGCTCTTCGTCAGATACACGAACATTTAAAGTCAGAGCAGGAATATTGATTTCGATGATATCGCCCTCTTCTACCAGAGCAATAGGTCCACCAACTGCAGCTTCTGGAGATACATGACCAATAGATGCACCTCTGGATGCTCCTGAGAAACGTCCGTCTGTGATCAGGGCAACGCTGGAGCCAAGTCCCATACCTGCAATAGCAGAAGTAGGATTCAACATTTCACGCATACCAGGACCACCCTTAGGACCTTCATAACGAATGACTACTACATCACCGGCGACAATTTTACCGCCCTTGATGGCAGCAATCGCATCTTCTTCACATTCAAATACACGGGCTGGTCCTTCGTGAACCATCATTTCATCTACAACTGCAGAACGTTTTACGACACTGCCGTCTGGAGCCAGATTACCCTTTAATACAGCCAGACCGCCAGTCTTGCTGTAAGGATTATCCAATGGTCTGATTACTTCAGGATTTCTGTTGACAGCATTCTTAATATTCTCTCCCACTGTCTTGCCTGTTACAGTCATACATTCTTCATGGAGAAGACCTAACTCTGACAGCTCATGCATAACAGCATAGACACCGCCGGCTTCGTTCAGATCCTCCATATAAGTAGGACCAGCAGGTGCTAAATGACATAAGTTAGGAGTTTTCTCACTGATTTCATTTGCAAATGCAATATCAAAATCAAAACCAACTTCATGCGCGATAGCAGGAAGATGAAGCATACTGTTTGTAGAACATCCAAGAGCCATATCTACTGTTAATGCATTCAGGATTGCTTCCTTGGTCATGATATCGCGAGGACGGATATTCTTACGAAGCATTTCCATGACAGCCATTCCAGCATGTTTTGCAAGTTTGATTCTTTCTGAATATACAGCAGGAATTGTTCCGTTGCCCTGAAGTCCCATACCTAATGCTTCTGTCAGACAGTTCATGGAGTTGGCTGTGTACATACCTGAACAGGAACCACATGTAGGACATACCTTTTCCTCAAATTCACGTACATCTTCTTCTGTCATCTTGCCTGCTGCATAGGAGCCAACTGCTTCGAACATGGAAGAAAGGCTTCTCTTCTGACCTTTTACATGTCCTGCAAGCATAGGACCACCGGATACAAATACGGTAGGAACATTGATTCTGGCAGCAGCCATTAATAATCCTGGTACATTCTTATCACAGTTAGGAACCATGACAAGTGCATCGAACTGATGAGCAAGAGCCATACACTCTGTTGAATCAGCAATCAGATCTCTTGTAACCAGAGAGTATTTCATGCCGATATGTCCCATGGCGATACCGTCACAGACTGCAATAGCAGGAAATACAACGGGCACGCCACCTGCCTCTGCAACACCGAGCTTAACGGCATTTACAATCTTATCAAGATTCATATGTCCAGGTACGATTTCGTTATAGGAACTTACGATACCTACCATTGGCTTCTGCATTTCTTCTTCTGTGAAACCAAGAGCGTTAAATAAACTTCTATGGGGTGCCTGCTGCATTCCCTTTTTTACATTATCACTTTTCATGTGTATACCTCCAAATTAACTATATTCTCTCTGCAATCAGATCGCCCATTTTGGCAGTGCCTACCTGAGTAACTGTAGAGCGTTTGCTCTCTTCCTGAGGCATGATATCAATGGTGCGGTAATTTTCTTCCAGAACCTGTTTTACAGCCTTTTCAATTGCATTGGCTTCTTCATCCAGATCAAAGGAATAACGAAGCATCATGGCTGCACTCAGGATTGTGGCAATTGGATTGGCAATGCCTTTACCTGCAATATCAGGTGCAGATCCGCCACTTGGCTCATAGAGACCAAATTTGGTATCATTGAGACTGGCTGAAGACAACATACCGATGGAACCTGTCACCATGCTTGCTTCATCAGATAAGATATCACCGAACATATTCTCTGTTAAGATAACGTCGAACTGCTTCGGATCTTTAACCAGCTGCATTGCACAGTTATCTACAAGCATATGTTCCAGAGTAACTTCGGGATAATCCCTGGCAACTTCTTCTACGACTTTTCTCCAGAGTCTTGAAGAATCCAATACGTTTGCCTTGTCTACGCTGGTTACTTTCTTACGTCTCTTCATGGCGATATCAAAACCTTTGATGGCAATACGGCGTATTTCATTCTCTGTATAGGTCAGTGTATCAACGGCAGTCATAACGCCATCTACTTCTTTGGTGCTTCTCTCACCGAAGTAAAGACCACCTGTCAGCTCACGCATGATCATCATATCAAATCCGCTGCCAATGATGTCATCACGAAGTGGGCAGGCTTCCTTTAATTCTTCATAAAGATATGCCGGTCTTAAATTGGCAAATAAATTCAAAGCTTTACGAAGCTTTAACAATCCTGCTTCCGGTCTTAAATGAGGAGGCAGTTTATACCAGGGGGATGTAGAGGTGTTACCACCTATGGAACCCATTAATACTGCATCAGCTGCTTTCGCAGTAGCAATTGCTTCATCGGTCAGTGGCTCGCCACAGGCATCTATGGAAGCGCCACCCATTAAAATATCTTGATAGTTAATAGTATGATTATATTTTAAAGCTACTTTGTCTAATACCTTTTTTGCCTCGGTGACAATTTCAGGACCAATTCCATCACCGGGTATGCATACAATATTCAAATTCATTACATTTCTCCTTTTGCGCTGTTGTCTACGCGGTTATTTTCTTTGTATACAGTATGAATGTATGTATATTTATACAAGGACATAAGTTTATCATATTACATTCAATGCAAAATTTCAACCGTATACATAAAAAAGAACTATGCCGATTAGATATGATATGTATAATCTGCTGGAATGTTTGCATGTATACAATATTATATAAAAAAAGAAGCCGACATAATCGACTTCTTTTTATTAGCATGTATCTGACATGCATTTTGATTTATTCAGCGTCAGGCTTCTCAACCTGCTCGATTGCAGACTTCTTCATTGGAATACGGCAGTTCTTATTGTTACCGAATTCAACAATAACATCTTCATCTGTAATATCAATAACAATGCCATAGAAACCGCTGGTAGTTAATACGCTGTCTCCTACCTCAACGGAATTGATCAATGCGCTTCTCTTCTTTTGCTCCTTCTTCTGAGGACGATAGAAAAGAAAATAGAAAATACCAATCAGTACAACAAAATAAATGATCCATACGATTGGGCTTGCCATAGCCTGTCCAGCTGCTTCGGCATCTGAAGATAGTAATAAGTTCATCATGTTTCCTCCTGTAAGTTTATAAAGCATATCATACACAAAAAAGTGTGATACATCAAGTTAATTTTTTATGAAGCGAATCAATCCTGTTCGCCGGCTGCCATACTTTCAAGTTTATGCTTCTTATATGCAGCAAATTCACCACGGTCAAGAGAATCACGGATCTCTGTCATCATGGTGTTATAGAAATACAGATTGTGAAGTACACATAATCTCATTCCAAGCATTTCCTTTGCTTTCAGAAGATGTCTGATATAGGCTCTGGAATATCTGCGGCATGCAGGACAGTTACATCCAACCTCGATAGGACGTGTGTCAAGTTCGTATTTGGCATTGAACAGATTGATCTTGCCATGATTGGTATATAAGTGACCATGTCTGCCGTTACGTGTCGGATATACACAGTCGAAGAAATCAATACCACGTTCTACACCTTCCAGAATATTGGCAGGTGTACCAACACCCATCAGGTAGGTAGGTTTATCCTTAGGCAGATAAGGAACTGTTTCCTCCAGGATATAATACATTTCTTCATGAGTCTCACCTACAGCAAGACCACCCACAGCATAACCATCCAGATCCATTTCTGAAATACGTTTTGCGTGTTCAATTCGGATATCTGGATAAACAGCACCCTGATTGATACCAAATAACATCTGCTGCTTGTTGATCGTATCCTCCAGAGAGTTCAGCCTGTTCATCTCTTTCTTACAGCGCTCTAACCAGCGTGTCGTACGCTCTACAGATGGAAGCACATATTCTCTGCTTGCCTTGCTGGGAGGACATTCGTCAAAAGCCATTGCAATGGTAGAAGCCAGATTGGACTGAATCTGCATACTTTCTTCAGGTCCCATAAATATTTTATGACCATCAATATGGGAATGGAACGTAACACCCTCTTCTTTGATCTTGCGAAGACCGGCTAATGAGAATACCTGAAAACCGCCTGAATCTGTTAAGATAGGCTTATTCCAGGACATAAATTTATGAAGTCCACCTAATTTTTTGATCGTTTCATCTCCTGTTCTGACATGAAGATGATATGTGTTGGAAAGTTCTACCTGTGTGCCGATTTCTTCAAGATCAGCAGTAGAAACAGCGCCTTTGATAGCAGCTACAGTACCTACATTCATAAATACAGGTGTCTGAATTGTTCCATGAACGGTTGTTACTTCTGCACGCTTTGCTCTGCCCTCTTGTTTCAATATTTTATACATGTAATTTATAAATCCTCCAAAAATTCTTCAAGGGTAATGCCCTGACTCATGATTGCTGTGGCAGCTTCCTTGCCTACATATCTGAAATGCCATGGCTCATACTGAATACCGGTAATATATTCTTTACCGAGTGGGTAACGGAGTATAAAGCCATATTCACAGCTATGCTTATTCAGCCATTTACCAGCCTGTGTTTCACCAAATTCTATCTCAAGATATGGATAGGTGTCACTTACGATATCCAGCGCCAGTCCAATCTGATGCTCACTTGCGCCCGGAACCGTTACTGTAATAGATGAAATTTTATAAGCTTCCAGATAGGAATACCCCTTGTTCATATAATAATCTATTTTGCGGTTAAATAATACAGTCTGCCTATTATAATCTCTGTAAGGTGAGCAGACCATCAGATTGATTCCATCAGCTTTGGCGGCTTCCATCATTGCCATCAGGTCATCAATGATTCTGGCATCGCATTTCATATTACCAGTAATTTTTCCCGGTGTAAAGGTGTAATTCTCAGGAACCGGATGCTGTTTATTGACCAGAAGAAGTCTCCAGTCATCTGCGGTCAGCTTCTGCTCTACCGTTTCATCAGTGACTGTAGATGTCTGTTCTTTCGCCTCATTGGCTTCCAGAATATCATCCAGCGAGAACTGGTCAACACCATTTTGAACATCAAGTTCTTCATTATTATATCCCTGAAGCACGTCATCATCATCTATAACATCTGCTGCGGAAATATCCAGCACAGTCGGTACATATTCGTAATTAGCCTCTATCTCCTGCATTCTGCTGTAATCCTGTGCTAAATACTCTTCTTCCTGTATATAGGGAAAAGCGAAGCTGCTGCTGATTATAAAAAACAAAAAAACAGCTGCGATGCTGGAAAAACGCTTACTGTTATGAATCAGATACTCTCCGGTATCACCAACAATGGTCACTACAATAAGAGCTATTTGCCAAGGCAGCTTAAAATATTTATGTTTATGAATTTTTCTTCGTAATCGATTGGTTGTTGTTTCCTTCCATGTTTTGTTCATACTACTCATCCCCATTAGAAAACCTGCTTTAACTTAGTCACTCCCCAGAGACTGTAAGACGTTAAAAGCTTCTGCACCCATGATATCATAATTAATATCGAATTGCATCTATAATTTGTGAAAATTGTAAAAAAATGTTACTCATCCGGCATCCTTGCTTGATTTTATAAAATATTTCGATATAATTTTAAGAAAAACCTATTTTCACTGGGTATGAAAGGATTATATATTATGGCAGGTTCTACATTTGGCAATTTATTTCGTATTACAACTTGGGGAGAATCACATGGGGCTGCTATCGGTGTTGTAGTAGATGGCTGTCCTGCCGGACTTACATTGTGCAGCGAAGATATTCAGAAGTATCTGAACAGACGTAAGCCTGGACAGACTCAGTATACAACACAGCGTAAGGAAGCTGATGAGGTGGAAATTCTTTCAGGAATTTTTGAAGGAAAGACAACGGGCACTCCTATTTCCATGATTGTACGTAATACTTCCCAGCGTTCCGGTGACTACAGCGATATTGCATCCTACTATCGACCGGGGCATGCAGACTATACCTTTGATGAAAAGTATGGATTTCGTGATTATAGAGGCGGCGGACGCTCTTCTGCCAGAGAAACTATAGGTCGGGTTGCTGCAGGGGCAATTGCTGCAAAGCTTTTGGGCGAACTTGGAATCACAGTTGATGCTTATGTAGAATCTATAGGACCTGTATCCATATCCATGGAGCGATTTGATCTGGAAGAAGCCAGACGTAATCCTACCGGTATGCCGGATGCAGAGGCTTCTGTTCAGGCAGAAGAATATTTACAGAAATGCATTGAGAATCAGGATTCTGCCGGTGGTGTAGTCTCCTGTAAGGTACATGGAATGCCGGCAGGCATTGGTGAACCTGTTTTTGATAAGCTGGATGCATGTCTTGGACAGGCAGTTATGTCTATCGGAGCTGTGAAAGCGTTTGCTGTTGGAGATGGATGTGAGGTATCAAAGAAGAAGGGTTCTACTAATAATGATGCCTTTTGCAATGTAAATGGACAAATCAGTAAGAAGACAAATCATGCAGGAGGAATCCTGGGAGGAATCAGTGATGGTTCTGATATTATATTGAGAGCATATTTTAAGCCTACTCCTTCTATCTATCAGAAACAGCAGACAGTAAATCAGGCTGGTGAAGAAATTGAGATTCAGATCAAAGGCAGACATGATCCAATCGTAGTCAGTCGTGCTGTGGTTGTTGTAGAGGCTATGACAGCTGTAACGATTCTGGACGAATTATTACGTAATATGACATCCAGACTGGATGGAATCAAGGAATTCTATCATAAATAGACTATATTAAAATAAAAACTGCGATTTGCTGTATGAAATCGCAGTTTTTTTCATCTTTATCTTTTTTGTCTTCTATTTCATTTCATGGAAAATGATGCAGTTAGGCTGCTTTACTTTCATTTCTTTTCCATTCATGATAATAACATTTTTATTCAAATCCACAGTAAAGAATGTCATAGTATCTGATTCATGATTCAGGCATACAAGATGCTTGTTATCCGGGAATAAGGAAGCATCCTTTGGATATTCTCCACTGATAGGAAGGCAGAACAGTCTGTTGAGTTCGCCACTCTCCGGCTGTATCTCATAAAGAGATACACTGTTCTCACCAGCATTGGAAGCCAGAATATACTTACCGTCAACAGAAATGTTGAGTGCACTTGCAGCAACATCCTGTGCCTGGTATTTATCAGTTGTAGGAATGGTCTGAATATGGTCAAAGAACGGAGTGCCATCTTCTTCATGATAATGGTATACATCAATGCAGTTCTTTAACTCGCTTACTACATAGAGGTAACGTCCATCATCGGAGAATTTCAGATGTCTTGGGGCTGACTCCAGATCACATCTGATGATATCGACCTGTTTCAGAGTGCCTTTTTCATGATCCAGCTTGTATACATTGACGTAATCAATACCTAAATCTGCAGCACACAGATATTTATTATCACGTGTCATCTTTACACAGCTGATATGTGGACGGAAACTACGTTCAGCAATGCTGCCAAGACCCTTATGGAAGATCTCTTCTGTAATCTCTCCTACTTTACCAGTCTCAGGATCAAGACGAAGTACTGTGATCTTGCCATCATGATATCCTGCACAGAACAGGAATTTATCTTCATAATCAGTGGACAGATAACATCCTCTCATACCATTGATAGAAGCTTTATTAATCAGTTCCAGATTGCCATCTTCCAGAATCTTAAATGCTTCTACACCGAAGTCTGTAATAGAATAGAGAAATTTCCCACTGTGAGAAATTGTAACGTAAGAAGAATTGGTAATCTCTACCTGTGCTTTCTCTTTTAAACGACCATTTGCCATATCGACATCATATATCTTAATACCATGATTATCACCCATTGTATAAGTTGATACATAGGCTACATATTTTGACTTGCTCATCCTATCGTCTCCTTCGTTTGTCAGATTATGTTATTATATTAACATATTAGGTTTAATTTGTTAACCCTTTTCTTAGTTGTTCTGTTGTTTTACTATTTCCTCCAGATCGTGAGTGACAAATTGAGGAAACTGTCCATTCCTTGGCTTGAATGTCATATAACTGTTATAGTATGGATACATATCATTCTCACCTAAATAGATGATGTAATTATTATTCTGCAAACCGAAAGCATTATATGAAAGGATATCCTGAATCATAGCATCGGTGATAGCTGCTATCTGTTCAGGGTCTGTATAGGTAACATGAGGATATGAACCATCTTCCAAGGCATCTGAATAATCTGTAACAGTTAGTGCATCAACAGAATCCAGTGATAATTTTTCCCTGCAATCAAAACCATATTCTTTTAACAATTCAATGGTTCTGACAAAAGAAGGATATACAAGATATCCACTGTCAGAGGGATAATAGGTATTTTGATTGACTGTTACTTCGTTGCTTACAAATTCCAGGGAAGCAACCGGATATGTGTTCATGATCTCGTCCAGATTCAAATCCATAAATTCTGTCTGGTAAGCCTCAAGAAGAGCTGTCTGCTTCTCTTCATTCAGGGAAATATTTCCAGTAGTATACTCACCGATACAATTGACGTAATTATAAGAAGTATTCCATCCGGTTGCAAATAAGGGCATGGAATTTGCCTTATAATCTATATCATTATAAACAGCTTCCAATAATGCATAGGATTCCTCATCTTTCAGATTAATATAGTATTGTCTGTATACACTTTTTCCATTCTTTAAATGATATGCAAAAGAAATATTGGTATAGCTTGCTTCTTTCTCCAATATATTCTGGTACTCCTGGGTCTCTTCGATTCCTTCATAATATTCGATGTCTGTATAACGAAGACCTGAGGCAGCAGCTTTTCTTGCCAGTTGAATAAGACTGGGATTGTCGCTGATATGCATATGATCCAACCTGTAATTTTCTGCATTTTCATACCCAAATGGTCCCTGGGAACTGACTGACATCAGACCTGATATAGAAACAGAACAGTTCTCAATCTCAGCGTCAGAAGGAACATAGGTGTTATAGCCCAAAGCATCTGTCTTGAACACGGCAACGATCAATGCAATGCAGGCTCCGTCAAAGAGGAGCTGTCTGCAATGATGAAAGGCACAACGTATATCCATTCGGAACAAAATCTCCATAAAGAGTGCAGAAAGAATAAATCCTAATCCAACACCGAATAAGAACCACCCAAAGGATCTCATGGAAGGTGACAGATTTTCAAAGAATACGCCGGAATACAGAGAAAGCGGGATGCATATACCGGCTTTTATAATCGGCTCGCTTGCTTTAAATACAACTGCTTTGCCTGCAACTTCTGTCGGACGGAGCAGATATAATAAATAGCCGCAGATACTTAAAATTAACACTGCAATTCCAATCAGAACCAGATAGGAAAAATATACAGAATAATCAAATGGCTCTGTCGTCTGCACAGGAGCAGCATGCTCGAACAGCCGCAGTATCATATGCAATGGTGAAAAGGCAGCAAAATCCGGATTACGACCAGATATATTCGTATAGAAAAAATCCTGAAATAAAATATCCCGTAGTATCTCCAGCAAACGGCTGTAGGTCAATAAAATACCTGCTCCAAGAATTGTAAGAATCAGGTTGCCTGTCAGCATAACAGCCAGAATACAGGTACTATAAACAACCAGAAATACAAGAAGCGAAGTACCGGTATAGCACAGCGCATTACCAAGAGCATGCATGGAGAACGCATTATTTCCAATACCAATTACAAGACAGATCATTACATGAATCAATAATGGGATTATGTAATAAAGAACGCCTGCGACATAATGGGCGCAATATAATAATCCTTTTTTCACAGGAAGACTATGATAAAAATCCAGCTGTGCGCGGTTATGCAGGTAGACATACCCGCTGATGCCACATACGATTGCTGACACAATTGTCATGATCATCATGGGACTTATGCAGTTATTTGCAAAGAAAATGTCTGATAAATAGTAAGATACAGGATATTGGTATGTCTTCTGATACCGGAGAATGTCTTCAGCTTTTAGAAGGAATACTACTTCCAGCATCAAAAAATCAAGAATAAAAATACAAATCGGACACCATATCCTTTTGCGGAAATCCTGTATGAGTAATTTAAAAAATAAGTTTCCTGATGTCATAACCAATCACCTCCGTCTCACTGATAAATATTTCTTCAAGAGATAAAGGCAGAATCTCTGCCAGAATCGGATCGCAGGAGTTTACCTTGTCCATAATATCTTCACTTTTACCTCTGACTGTAAGTAATTGCAGACTGCCTCTTTTCTCAGCTTTTACGATATCCAGGGAATTGAGCGCTGCCTTCTCATCTTCAGAATTGTGAAAAACACATTGTAAAGTATGGATGTTGAGCTTCATTTCTTCCAGCTCTTTCTGCATAAGCACACCACCCTGATGAAGAATGCCTACACTGTCACAGATATCTTCCAGTTCCCTTAAATTGTGGGAGGCAACTATGGGGGTAAAATCTCTGGTAGTCATTTCGCCTGCAAACAGGCTTTTCACAGTCTGTCTCATAACCGGGTCAAGACCGTCAAAGGTCTCATCGCAAAACAGGTATTCTGTATTTGCACAGATACCCAAAAGTATGGAAACCTGCTTGCGCATACCCTTGGAAAAGGTGTTGATTTTACGTTTGGCAGGCAATTCAAAACGTTCCAGATATTCACGAAAACGGCTGGAATCGAACAACGGGTAATAATCCATGTAAAAACGCATCATCTCCAAAGGAGAAGAATTTGGCAGATAATACTGATCATCTGAAATATAAAAAAGCTTCTTTTTTACATCGGGATTCTCATAGACTGGATGTTCATCAATCAGAATGCTTCCCTGATCCGGTTTTAAAACACCACAGACCATACGTATAAAAGTACTTTTACCTGCGCCGTTGGTTCCAATCAGACCAAAAACTTCTCCCTTTTTTATGGTAACACTAATATCTTTCACGGCTTCTATATCACCGAATCTTTTACTGATGTGAGTGGCTGTAATCATATGGTATTGCCTCCCTTTGTACTGTTTTTAATACAGTCCTGTAACATAGTCTCTAATTGCTGAGGGCGAATACCAATGGCTAATGCTTTATCCACGCACTCACCCAGCTCTCTCTTAATCTCTTCTCTTTTGGAGTCTGCCGCTTCACTTGATTCGCTGACAAAGCTCCCCTTCCCTTTCATGGTATAGATATATCCTTCTCTCTCCAATTCCTGATATGCACGTTGAATTGTATTTGGATTGATAGATAATTCCATTGCCAGACTTCTGACAGAGGGCATAGGAGAATCCGGTTCCATTACGCCACATATGATCATTTGCTGAAATTTTTCTACGATTTGTTCATAAATAGGTCTTCTGTCTTTATAATCAATTAGAATCACGCAAGATTCTCCCTTCTTAACTGTATTAATACAATTAATACAGAAAGTATACAGTACAGGCAATGTTATGTCAATAGAAAGGGGAGCCTAAAGCTCCCCTGCCTCGTACAGATCGTTTGCGTATCTGACGGAACCCATCGCGTCTTTGGAATAGAAATCAGCACCGATCATATCAGCGTATTCCTGAGTCAATACTGCTCCACCTACCATAATTTTACAATCACAGTGATTATCATGAAGTAATTTGATGGTTTCTTCCATATAAACTACAGTGGTGGTCATTAAGGCACTTAAACCAACCAGCTTTACATGCTGTTCCTGTACTGTCTGTAAAATCAATTCGGGAGGAACATCTTTTCCAAGATCTATCATTTCAAAGCCATAGTTCTCTAATAATGTCTTTACAATATTTTTGCCGATATCGTGAATGTCGCCCTTGACTGTAGCAATTACAATTTTACCCTTGGTATCATTGTGCTTGCCCTGTTTGGAGAGTACACTCTTGATTGCGTCAAAGGAAGCCTTGGCAGCATCGGCACTCATAAGAAGCTGAGGAAGGAACATTTTCTTTTCTTCAAATCCCTTTCCCACTACATCAAGAGCAGGAATCAGCTTATCATTGATAATTGTAAGGGAATCCGAGCCTTCATTTAAAAGTTTCTCTGTTGCCTGATAGGCGCTTTCGCTCAACCCCTTTACAATGGCATCTTCCAGGGATAAAGCACCGGTATTGCCGCTTTTGGCAGCAGGCGTATCCGTTTTTGCCATTTCTGTACATTTCTGGATGTATTCCATACAGTTATCATCTTCGCCAATCAGGGCATTAAAACTATAGTATGCTGCCATCATGGATTCACTGGAAGGATTGACAATACCTGCACTTAAACCATTCTGCATTGCCATAGTAAAGAATGCCGTATTAATGCGAACTCTTTCTGGAAGACCAAAGGAAATATTGGATACACCAAGGACAGTATGCAACCCCATCTCATAACGGAGTCTTCGCAATGTTTCCAGAGTAATCATGGCATTGTCCTGTCCGGTACTGATTGTCAGAACGAGAGCATCCATGACCAGATTTTTCTTGGGGATTCCATAAGAAGCAGCTGTTTCTACTATTTTTCTGGCAACTGCAATTCTGCCTTCTACTGTTTCGGGGATGCCTCCCTCATCCAGACATAAGCATACTACAACAGCACCATATTTTTTAGCAAGAGGAAATACCATTTCCATGGATTCCTTTTTACCATTTACTGAATTGAGCATTGGTTTACCATTATAGCAGCGAAGTGCTCTTTCCATGGCTTCTCCATCGGAGGTATCAATCTGTAAGGGCAGATCAATAATTGCCTGAATACCGGTAATTGCTTCTTCCATCAGGGCGGGTTCGTCTATTTCGGGAAGACCTACATTGACATCCAGTATCTGTGCACCTTTTTCCTCCTGAGTGAGACCTTCTTTATAAATATATTCCATGTCATGATCACGAAGAGCCTGTTTGAATTTGGATTTGCCGGTAGGGTTAATACGCTCTCCGATGATCAGAGGTTTCCTTGTAAAATATACCGCATGATTATAAGAAGATATTACGGTCAGATTCTTATCAGTAATTGGCTGAATCGGCATATCCTTGCAGGTCTTGACCAGTTCTGCCAGATGATTCGGAGTTGTACCACAACAACCGCCAATCAGGCTGGCGCCCTCTTCTACTAATAAACGTGCCTTCTGGGCAAATTCCTCTGGACCTACATTGAACTGGGTCACACCATCAATTACAACAGGAAGACCTGCGTTTGGATTGATGGCAATTGGAATAGAACAACATGCAGTTAATTCAGGAAGAAGCTTTAACATCTGCTCCGGGCCCAGACCACAGTTAAAGCCTATGGCATCTACACCAAGCCCTTCCAGCATGGCGGTAACAGAAGCAACGTCTCCACCTGTCAGAAGCTTGCCGTTTTCATCAAAAATCATGGTAACGACTATGGGCAGAGAACTGTTTTCTTTTGCTGCAAGGACTGCTGCCTTGATTTCGTAGGAATCGCTTACTGTTTCAATCAGTATCAGATCAGCACCTGCCTGCTCGCCGGCAATGACTACTTCTTTAAAGGCGTTGTAAGCGTCTTCAAAGGCAATCTCTCCAAGAGGCTTTAACAGTTTACCAAGAGAACCGATATCCAGAGCAGAATACATAGGCTGTGCATTCTCACCTAATTCTGCCTGGGCTTCGCTGATGGCTTCTTTGGTAATACGGATACCAGCGGATACCAGCTGTTCTACTGTATAGTCAGTTCCTTTACATTTATAAGTATTTACACCGAAAGTATTGGCTTTTGTAATATTACATCCTGCAATCAGATATTCCTTGTGAATCTGACGGATAACTTCTGGATGCAGGATATTCCAGGTTTCGGGAATTTCTCCGGTCTGAAGACCTCTTGACTGTAGTACAGTTCCCATTGCTCCATCAAAAAATAATAATTCCTTACCGATTTGATCACGTATCTTCATCTCTAAACTCACATCCTATATTTTTACATTGTTTACATTTTCCAATATGACAGTCCTCTTTCTGTGGAGTGACTCCGATAAAAGCAGTTACGCTTTTGGTGGGATACATTAAGAGACTGTCCGTCAGAGTAATACCCAGTCGCTTTGTACAATCAATTGCCTGAAAAAAATCTTTCTGCGCAGTCAATGGCAGATCCCCATATCCGGGACTGAAACGTGGACGCAGATAGAAATTATGTCTGGCAGCTTCCGATTGTAATTCCAGCTGAAGCATATTACAACAGGCTTCTATTGCTGCCGCAGCACAGGCTTGCAGAACAGAGGCTTTGGCTATATTGATCAGTTCATATTTATGAAGCAGTTTGTCCGCTTCAATGCCAAGCGTAGCCGCCATTAATATAACATAGGGACATCCTCGCAGATTTGTAGCCAGTTGATTACTGTAGAAAGAAATCTTCTTTGGAAAATCTGATTCTAATTCTGATAATGCAATCTGTTTGGGATTCGCTTCTATGATCTGACACTGATATGTTTTATAGAGACTTCTGGGGTGGATTACAGCAAGAAGATCTGTAAGCACTTCATCAATCATACTGGTTATCTGATCATCAGGTGTGATTCCCCGATAACCCAGATAGCGGTATATTTCTCTTTGGTTTATGTTATCTTTACTTAGTTTCACACTTATCACACTTCTATTATATTCTTTAGTCAGGTAAAGTAAGTGTAGCATTATGTCACTTTAAAGTCAAGAAAACGTCTGAGATTCAGACGTTTCCATGGCTTCTAATTGTACATGTTTATTCACTTTTGTTTTCACATCCGCAGGTATTCTGTACAGTAAAACTGTTATTAAATGGTCTTGGCTGGATAAAGGAGTTATCATCACAGTCCGGCTCTCTTCGTTTGGTACTTTCAGATTCAAAAGAGGAGCGTCTGTCGCACTTTCTTTCTGAATCCGTCTGACGATTTGTACATCTGTTATTGCAGCCATTATTGTTGTTTTGGCATCCACAGAAAATCAGGTAAAGTAAAATCCAATAACTAAGCATATTATCAACTCCTTTACCCTATAGTATGTAGGAGTCGATAATTGGTTACCAGTCTCTTAGATGGGAATTGATATAACGAAAGGTTGCTTCTTCTCCTTCATCTGCAAGCATATGAAGAAGTAATTCCAGAGTCGTTCGGGTATCTGGATGCATAAAATCGCCTGCTTTGCCTTTGGTATAATACTGTAGAGGCATATCATCTGTGTAATGCCCCTGATTATAGTTCTTGGATGCCGCAACTCTGTCTATGAACATCTCTACAATGTAGCGCATGGGCATGGGAACCGGGACAATTCCGTCACCGGCATGAATCCCATAGTCAAGCCAGTATTCATAATGATGTTTGTTACGGCCTTTATGATGCAGCCAGGCAGAGGAATAACCAAGAACCTCACGTTCTGCATTATTGGGGCTTTGGGTTCCCTGATAGTATTTGACGCCTACCCAGAATTCGCTGGGCATATATTTTGACAGGTCATGGGCAAGACCCTGTCTGTACAGTCCAACCCGGAAGCATCCTTTCATGACCATATTTTTGTGATGTGTAATTGTTTTAAAATGTTGCCATAGTTTCAAGTTATATTACCTGTCCAGTTTCTTTCTTTTTCTTGATGAACTTTTATTCATTTGTATTTTCTGTCCACACAGTATTTTGACGCTGCGTGGCGATACTTCTATTTTCTTAGTCTTTTCCAGTATCGGCTCTGCGCTTGGCATATCTGTAAATTGAGGATATTGTGTATCCAGAACAGTATTCCAGGTGTAGTTGCCGGGAAGTGTAGGAAGTGCAAAAGACTTGGCTTCCCAATGCATGTTGTAGGCAATATATATATAATCATTGTCCCATTTATCTTTTTGAACCGGAAGTGGTTCGCAATACATCATGCCGACATGTCTGTCACAGCTTTCAGAATGGATTTTCCATGCGTCTTCTCCATGATAGGAAAGTTCGGGATAACCATTTCCGTGAAAATCAGTCATTGCAAGCTCATGATCTGCGTGGAGCACACTATGTTTCTGGCGAAATTGAATCAAAGCTTTTACATAATCCAGAAAAGGCTCATTTTTTGCTGCATTTCGCCAGTCAAGCCAACTGATGTCATTATCCTGACAATAACAGTTATTATTGCCCTTCTGACTGTTGCAGAATTCATCACCTGCAAGAATCATGGGAGTACCCTGCGCCATTAGCAGAAAGCACATGGCATTTCGCATCTGTTTCTTTCTTAAATCAAGAATACTTTTTTTTCTCGTAGCACCTTCTATACCACAATTCCAACTGTAGTTGTAGTCCGTTCCGTCCTGATTATTTTCGCCATTGGCTTCATTGTGTTTATGCTCATAGGACACAAGATCAGCCAGCGTAAAGCCATTATAATTTGTTATATAATTAACAACTCCGCACTGCATATTATAATTACGCATATGATAGCAGAAGCCGTTCAGTACATCATAATCACCCTTTAGGAATCTGCGAAGATCTTTCATGAATTCTTCCCGGCAATACCCCAGATTACGATAATACGGGGGCGTATCATCAGGATATATCTCCTGTAAGGCAAAATCTGTTCCAATCAGCTTGGTGTCTGCAAATAATGGCTCTGTTGCAAGCAAAGTAACAGGGACATGGTTCCCTATCAGATGCAATCCATCAATACGGTATTCCAATACCCAGTGTTTTAATACTTCAAGAATATAGCCCTGTTTTACCTGATCAGGAAAATAAAACTGAAGAATCACCTCAATGCCGTTTTTGTGAAATTCTCTCACCATTTGCTTGAATTCTGTGCAGGGATCATCTGTGGCTGCGTAAGAACTTTTAGGTGTGAAATAAAAGGCATTTTTAAATCCCCAGTAATTTATCTTAACATCGTCTTTTGTGGAATCAGGATTCAGATTGGCATCAATGTGCTCTACCTGATAAGCAATAGACTGTGTATCCTGCGCATATTCACATTCCTCGAATTCATATGCCGGCATTAATTCTACAGCAGTGATTCCAAGCTGTTTTAGATAGGGAAGCTTCTCAATAAGTCCCATAAAAGTGCCTTTATGTTTTACTTTTGAAGAGGAATGTCTGGTAAAACCCCGAACATGAAGACAATAAAAGATACTGTCCTGATATGGAATATGTAAAGGAGCTGTTTTCTGCCAGTCAAATTGAGACTGATAGATACCACCTCTTAGTATGGTGTCTGGTGCTTCACTCCCCCATTTTTCATTGCCATATATTCTTTTGGCATAGGCATCTGTCAGAATCTGCTCACCGATATAGTAATTGTACACACAGTTTTCAGCAGTCAGACCCTCTATTGTCATGCAACAGATATTACCCAGGCGGTGACTGGAATCAAATGGAATCCTTTTCTGGGTCTGAGTCTTTTTATCGTATAATATAATGCCGCAATCGTCCTGAGAATTGTTTACCATCGAGAAATTTATAGCATTGCTTCGGATGGATGATGCACCCAATGGATACGGTTGTCCTTTTTTAATATGTAATTGATTCATTCATATCCTCTCTTTAATGATATGCCAGTCTTTATTGAATGAGAAGAGGCATAATTTGCTGAATTTCATCATGAATAATAAAGTCTGCCCGCTCTTCGGGGAGATACTTTTCCTGTGAAAATAATATTTTGGTCTGATGACGCCGCTGGATATCAGAGCTGTTAGACTGAAGACGGTCTCCGAAGATATTCTGCCCCAGGATCATGACAACATCAGCCTGATCGCAGGCTTCCAGTGCAAGGGTAAGCATACTGTTATTGATGCGCTCCCCTATCAGTCTGATATCAGGTCTGATACTGCCGTTACACGCAGAACATTGTGGAATTCCCTGACTTTGTAAAATATAGGAGGCATCGTATGTCTTATGACATTTTGTACAATGATAATGCTGAATATTCCCATTGAGTTCGATGACTCTTGCAAAATGATATGGTTCAGGAATTGGATGGTAATTCTGGTTGATAACCGTATGTAGCTTGCCCTGCTGCTGCAATTTATACAGAGCCTCATAGCCGGCAGTTGCTCCGATTTTCATTCCCAGCATTTCCTTTTTATAGAATTTATAAAATCGTTCTTTTTTGGCACAATAGAAAGAACCACTCAGTAATTCTTCCGGGCAGGCGCCATATTCTTCTTCCATACGGTAGGATTCTTCATTGGAGTCAAAATTACTGCCGCCGCTCTCTACCAGCATCTCAATACCAAGAATTGCAACGATGTGGTTTGAATCCTTTATGCATCTTTGTAGATTTTCTATTGTTTTCATTGGTGTTTGCAATTGCATTCGCATCCCTCTCTCACAATTCCTCTTTTGTTTATATGATACTCGTTTTGGGATATGTGTGTCAAGCACCGTTAAATACGATATTCTTTTTGCCCTTTTACTGAAAAAGCTTGCCTTATTTCACTACATTCGTTAGAATATATATTATGGGAAATTTGTCTACGCATGTTTTTGTAGCGTGAGATATGTGCTTTAGATTCAGAAAGGCACAATAATTAGTATATAAAATAAATAATACGATGAAAGGTAAAGGATTTGACTTATGGCAAACAACAAGACAAACGGATATGATGACGAAGAAATGACTGTAGAGCTGGAACTTGACGATGGACAGACAGTCAATTGTGCGATCATTACTATCCTTACAGTAAAAGAACAGGATTATATTGTACTTCTTCCCTTGGATGAGAACGGCAATAATGATGATGGAGAAGTATGGTTCTACCGCTATGCAGAGGATGAAAATGACCCTAATGCAGAACCTGAACTGGGCTATATTGATAATGATGATGAGTATGATATGGTAGCAGATGCTTTCGATGAATATCTGGATAATGCAGAATTCGACGAGATTGTAAAAGACGAAGAATAAGGAAAACAAAAGAATGGACGAAAATGAAAAAACATTACTGTTGGACAGAACTTATGAGTGTCCGATATGTGATCACAAAATCAAGGCGAAATCTGTAAAGACAAGTGTAGCCAAATTCGTTGAGACCAAAGCGGATTTACGCCCTGTATACAGCAATATAAATGTAACCAAATATGATACCGTATGCTGCAATTATTGTGGCTATGCTGCACTGACCAAAGAATTCAAGAATACGACGCAGGTTCAAAGGAAGCTTCTCAGAGAGAAAATACAGGCTAATTACAAATCGCATGAAGAGGTTGTCTGTGATGCCTACTCTACTGAAACTGCAATCAGTCGTTTGAAAATGGCACTGCTCTGTACTGTTACCAAGGCAGGAAAAGAAAGCGAAATTGGTAATATCTGTTTAAAGATTGACTGGCTTTATCAGGATCTGGCAGACGAACTGGATGAAAACAGTTCTGATTATGAGAGTAAAAAGGAGAACTATCTGGCAGAGGCACATAATTTTGCAATGAATGCTTATGAGCATCTGAGTAAGGCACGTATGGAAGAATCATTCCCTATAGCAGGCATGAATGAGACTACACTGGATTATCTGCTCTCCTATCTTGGCTATGTGAAAGGTGAATACCAGACAGCCATGCAGTATCTGTCTGGCGTTGTATCCACCAGAGGTATCAGTCCAAGATTAAAAGACAAATGTCTGGAATTAAAGGAATTGCTTAATGAGAAGCTGCATGCTTCTGCAGATCAGTAAGAAAACGGGACGGGAGGAAATTACCTCCTGTCTTTTCTTTTATATAAAAAAGAAACAGATTCTCTTTTGCTCTTGTCATGGCAACATAGAACATTCTACGCTCCTCTTCTATTTCTTCCAGTGAAATGGCTTTTTTATGAGGAGTGATCCCTTCATTGATATCTGGCAAGATTACGGTATTCCATTCCAGCCCCTTGGAGGCGTGCATGGTTACGATCTGAACAGCATCGTCTTCCTTCTCTGTACTGGATTCTTGCATCAGCTCATCATAATGCTCTGCATGATACAGCCATTCTTTTAATGTATCAAAGGCAGCAGCCCTCTCCTGTAATTCCTCCAGCTCCTGAATTGACAAAGGATTGCCAGCTCTTATAGTTTGAGATTGCCTCAGGCAATAGTCTTCATACCCTATGCCATGTCGAATATAGTTTATTGCAGCGTAAGGATCCAGTTTCTTTAGAAAGTGTAACTGGTCGTATAATTGTAATATATTATGTATTACATATTCTTTATCATGATTATTACTTACCAGTTCCTGCATGGAAAAGGTTTGTACAGGTACTCTTTCTCTTTGGATATATCTTGATGGGCGGTTCATGATTCGATAAAAAGAAGCAACATCTTCTTCATAAAGAGCATATCGGATATAAGCCATTATATCTCTGGCAGTGTTACTTTGATATATATTGACGGGCTTCTCCTGCATATGAAAGGGAATATTCTCATGCAATAATCTATCCGCTGCCATGCATGCGTTGGTATTGGTACGATAAATCAGGGCAAGATCACTGTAATGCGCCTGTTCCCGCTTCATGTACTGTTGAATCAACAGAATGATGTTCTGCATTTCTTCTTCTCTTGAGGCACAGGGATGCATCTTGAAAATGCCAGGTTCCTTTTCATTGGCACAGACATTTTTGATAAAACGGTTCTGGTTGTGACTGATCAGGTTTGCAGCATGTTTTACAATATCAGATTTACTTCTGTAATTGATATCTAATATAACCTGTCTGCACTCCGGGTAATACCGGGCAAAGTCCAGCATCAGTTGTGGTCTGGAACCACGAAAACCATAGATTGACTGATCGTCATCACCTACTATGAACAGATTATGGTGGGTATCAGCCAATAATCGGATCACTTCGTATTGTGAAGGAGAAATATCCTGAAATTCATCAATTAAAATATAGGAATATCTATTCTGCCATAAATGTAATACAGATGGCTTTGCTTTTAACAATTCTAAACATAAAATTACCATATCATCAAAATCCAGTTTATTGTTATGTGCTGCGATATGAGAATATTGTTCATATATAAAGGCAAACAATGCGCTGGTGCATATGGTACTCTCATAATCTGAGGCGGCAAGTCCCAGATTCTTCACTTTGCTGATCTCAGAAATTAATCTTTGCATCATATCCTGATTCACTTCACCATTCTCATCTATTGAATTGAGAAGCATGCATGGTTCATTTTTCAGCTCTTCTGGAATATGGTGCAGAATGCTTTTTATCATCTTTCTTTTATCAGATTCTTTGAGAATACTGGATGCATTGAAATGATAGGTCTGCTTTAGAATTTGATAGAAAAAAGCATGAAATGTACCAAAAGTAACCGGCATAAAGGATTCTGAGGTCAGTTTAAGAAAGCGCTCCTGCATTTGTGTTGCAGCAGCCTTCGTAAATGTAATGACCAGAATCTGTTCCGGCGGTACATGATGGTATTCAATTAAATACTGGATTCTTCTTGTGATAACGAAAGTTTTACCGGAGCCGGGTCCTGCCAGAACCAGCATAGGACCCGCTCCGTGTGTGATTGCTTCAGATTGGGAGGCACTGCACTGTGTCAGATCAAGCATTCTGTAACAGTTCAATACCCTTCTTGATTCGCTTAATGGATTCTTCCTTGCCTAAGATCTCCATAATTTCTGTAGCACCGGCAGGAGTCATCTGCATACCTGAGGTTGCAGTTCTGATTGGCCACATAACATAACCATTCTTAACGCCCTTGCTCTCTACGTAGCCTAACAGCATCTGATATAGAGCATCATTGCTGTAATCTTCCTGCTTCTCAAGCAGAGGAAGTACTTCCTGCAATACTTCAAGAGAAGTTTCTGCAGTTGTCTTCATCTTCTTATGTGTATACATCGCAATGTCATATTCCGGTAATTCATTAAAGAAGCTGATTAATGGTACAATATCAGGGAATACTTCGATTCTTGTCTTGACCATCTGCGCGATCTTCTTCATATCAAAAGGATACTCTCTTGTCAGAGCCTGCTGTAAATATGGAAGAGCTTTCTCGTAGAACTTGTCAAAATCCATAGCCTTGATATACTCGCCGTTCATCCACTTTAACTTGCCCATGTCAAATACAGACGGGGATTTGTTAATTCTTCTGTAATCGAACTCTTTAATCAGCTCATCTAAAGAGAAGATTTCTCTGTTATCTTCTGGACTCCAGCCAAGTAAGGCAATGAAGTTCACAACTGCTTCCGGTAAGAAGCCCTGTTCAATGATATCTTCAAAGGAAGAATGTCCGCTTCTCTTGCTCAGTTTCTTGTGTTCTTCATCTGTGATCAGAGGAAGATGGATGTAGGTAGGAATCTCCCAGCCAAATGCTTCATAGAGTCTGTTGTATTTTGGAGTAGAGGAAAGATACTCATTACCACGTACAACATGTGTGATCTCCATTAAATGATCGTCTACTACATTGGCAAAGTTATAGGTTGGGTATCCATCGGATTTAATCAGGATCATATCATCCAGCTCAGAGTTATCAACGGTGATATCTCCATATAATTCATCATGGAAAGTAGTTGTTCCTGTTGTAGGATTATTCTGTCTGATAACATATGGCTTACCACTCTTGAGGTTTTCTTCTACTTCTTCCTTGGATAGGTGGAGGCAGTGCTTGTCATAAATGCTGATCTCCTTGCCTTCTACTACTTCTGTTTTGAGAGTAGCCAGACGTTCCTTATCGCAGAAGCAGTAATATGCTTCTCCCTTGTCAATAAGCTCCTTGGCATATTTCATATAGATACCAGCCTGTACACGTTCACTCTGTACATAGGGACCATAACCCTTGTCCTTGTCAGGACCTTCATCATAGGTAAGTCCTGTTTCTTTCAGGGTATTATAAATGATTTCAGTAGCGCCTTCTACATAACGCTCTCTGTCTGTATCCTCAATACGGAAAATAAAATCTCCGTTATCATGTTTTGCAATTAAAAATTCATACAATGCTGATCTTAAATTACCTACGTGCATTCTGCCTGTAGGACTTGGTGCAAATCTGCATCTTACTTTCTTACTCATGTTTATCCTCATTTCTGCTTGTTTATTTGTATTTGCTTTACAGCAAAAGAACCGAAATTATTATATCGCGTTTGATATGAATATTCCAGTCCTTTTATGTCTTTTTTAAGTTTATATGAAATATTTAAAAGTCAGCACTTCGATAATACTGCTTGCAAGTCAAATTATAACATGTTACTCTTCTTTTATATAACTCATGATAATAGGTGATTCTATGACAAGTAAAAAGAAAAGTACCAAAAAAAATGACACTTCCAACAGTATGGTTATTAAGGTAATGCTGATTGGATTCCTGGGTGGAAATATGATATATGCGGTCATTGCCTTTCTGATGGGAGATATGCAGCATATTCCTGAGGTTTTGACAAAAACAGGTGCCTGCCTGGTTATTCATATTATACTGTTATTAGGTGTAACTGCTTTGGAACACATTGAGAACAGAAACTGGAGGATTAAGAATCGTGTTGGAACCGATCTTGGCAGTGAATATAAAACGCTCAAATGCAGTGCCGGTTACTATATGATTTATATTTGTACATTTCTGCTTACTCTGATGCTTATTGCACTTTTATACTTATGGTATCGGGATGAAAGAGAAACGCTCATTGAAAGTTATCAGAATGGAGGTCTGACAACGGGTATTGTTTATATCATATTTATGTATCTTGTCTCTATTTACTACTTTTTCAGATACACCTGTCAAAAGTTATTCTATACAGAACTCTTTATCTACCATGTGAGCTTCTTTAAAAAAGAAACAGTTACATGGTCACAGATTCAAACGATAAAATACTGCTATAAGAAAAAGAAACAAAAATTCATCTTTACAACCCGCGATCATAAAACAATTACTTTACGTTCTGATATATTATATGATGGCTGGGTTGATTTTGAAGAATATGTACTTGATATGGCAGATATCTATGAAATAGCGATAAATTAATAAAACGTATGCCTGCAGGATCTCCACAGGCATACGTTTTATATTTCTGAAATAACTGTTTAATGAAATTCTTCAATATCTTTATCCGGAAGCTTCTTCTCAGCAGTATTCTTAAAGGTCTGTAACTCCTTGGCGGCTTTCATGATAGGGATATTCGTACCTGCGCCTGCTACACAGCCTCCGGGACACGCCATACCTTCTATCAGGCAGCCGGTCTTTTTCCCAGCCTTGGCAAGCATCAGTATCTTCTTACATTCTGCAAGACTCTCTGCATGCTCAATATGAATCTCCGTATCAGGATAGTATTCCTTGATACAGCCTTCAATTGCAGAAGCTACACCGCCGGCAACACCATATCCACGACCTGCTGCGGTGGCATCAGCCATAGTATCCATAGCCTGAATCTCATCTAACAGAATGCCTTTTGCTTCAAACATTCCTGTCAATTCTTCAAAGGTGATAACGAAATCCACGTCTGAACGGACAGATCTTCTGCTGGCTTCCAGCTTCTTGCTGGCACATGGTCCGATAAAGACTACGCTGGCATCCGGGTGTTCTTTCTTGATGACTCTTGCAGTCGCTACCATAGGGGTCAGCTCATTACTGATCTTGTCGATTGTCTCCGGGAAGAACTTCTTGGCAAGCATTGACCAGGATGGGCAACAGGATGTCAGAAGAAATGGCAGTTCTCCTGTTGCTACAGAATGTACATAATGCTCTGCTTCTGCCATTGCACCCATATCTGCACCGATGGCTGTTTCATATACATCATAGAAGCCCAGTTCTTTCAGGGCTGTTTTGATCATATCCGGTGTTACTTTATCACCAAACTGTCCTACGAAGGAAGGCGCTACCTGTGCAATGATCTTCCTGCCTGACTGCATGGCACGTATTAACTGGAATATCTGGGATTTATCAGCAATGGCACCAAAAGGACAGCTTACCATACACTGACCGCAGGATACACATTTCTCACTGTCAATAATTGCTCTTCCATGTGAATCAGAATGAATGGCGTTGACTCCACAGTGAGCCAGACAGGGTCTTTGCTGATGGGAAATGGCATCATAAGGACATACTGTTTTGCATTTACCACACTTGACACATTTGGTCTGGTCGATGACAGAATGACCATTCTGCATAGTAATCGCACCACGGGGACATACCTCATTACAGGGATGCGCCAGACAGCCCATACATTTATCAGTTACTTCGTATCGGTTCTCCGGGCATGCGTTACACGCGGAAGAAATAACCTGCATAAGGGGTGGCTCATAATATTTCTCATCAATATTACTCTCTTCTACACCCTGGCTGACAGGGATTGGTTCGTCTTCCGGGCGAAGTGACATTCCCATTGCCAGTCGGGTACGTTCCCTGATGATTTCACGTTCTCTATATATATTATCCCAATAAGGTGAATTATCTGCATCTACAAGCTTATATGGCAATGCTTCCATATCTTCTGCCAGATTCTTGGAATTATATGCCATATTGGCAACTTCTCTGAATATTGCACGTCTGATTTTTCTGACTTGTGTGTCTATGCCTCTCATAATACCATGCCTTTCTGCAAAACAAGTTTCATTTCTTTACGCACATGTATTTTGACATATTTTTAACAAAAAATCAACCGTTTTATGAGTTATGTTAAAGATTTAGCATTTTTCATAAATTCCCTGAATATAATGCAGAGCTTCTACTGCATTTTCAGGCTTGGTATCTTCAAGAGTTGCATGCATATATGGCTTTTCCTTCTTCATATAAGGCATGATTCTGTCCCAGTGGCACTGACCAAAGCCAACAGGAACGGAAATAAGCTTGCCATCCTGAATAACGAAATCCTTCACATGAAGAACTGCCACATCCTTACCCAGAAGCTCAATTGCCTGGTCAAAGATCTCATCCTGTTTCTCATAGTTATAGCTCTCTAACAGATTGACAGGGTCTAAGATAATGCGAAGATTCGGGGAATTGATCTCATCCAGAACCTTTCTTGCACGAACCGGATTGCATACGATATGTCTGACAACAGGCTCGATTGCAACCAGTACACCCATCTTCTCAGCATATTCAACAACCGGGCGCAGACCATCAATAAAGCGCTCCAATGCCCAGTCAGACCAGCAGGCTTCTTCAAATTTATATTCTGTATTTGGGGCACCTGTCTCTGTTCCGACTACACCAACGCCCATATGTGCTGCGAAACGAATGTTGGCAAGATATTTGTCCTGAGTGGTGCGAAGCTGTTTCTCATCAGGATTGGCAAGATTCAGATAGCAGCCCAATACTGCACAGTCTAATTCGTTTTTTTCAAATAATCTCTTTAAATACATGGCATAACCCGGCGTCAACGCTTCATTGGCTACAGAATTGCTCTTTATTACCTTAGAAAGAGCAACGTGTGCGCAGGTAAAACCCTGCTCCTTAATAATAGGCAGACGCTCTTCAATAGGAACGTCTACTGCATCGTGTAATCTGATTCCAAACTGTAACATAGAAATATCCTCCTTTATCTAATCCTAAATGTGTCTATATATTCTTGTAAATGTGTATCATGCCAGCAGTGTCCACTTTCTTCAATGTCGTGGATGATTCGGTCTTCCGCGTTATAAAGCCGATAGGCAGCCCTGATAATGTCCATCTGTTCATATACATTATCCAGTCCCCTTGGACCATTAAGATGATCAGCTCTGCATGACTGCACCATGAGATTACGAGGTGCAATCAGAGAAGCAACATCTCCCATATCAAAATGCTCCCATAAATGCGGCACATAGTTACAACTGCAATTTCCATTTAATATGAGAAGAGAATCTTTGAATCCATACAGATAACCGCTGATGAATACGTTGTGGACTCTCTCATCCAGTGCGGAGAAATACAGAGTCTGCATACCGCCGCCGGAAAAACCAAGGCAGGATACCTGAGAAGTGTCCCACTCAGTACGGCTCAATACATAGTCCATGATTTTCATCAGATCCCAGACACACATTCCTATGACCGTCTCACCCAGAGGCTCAGCCATATGAGCCAGATGGAAGCAGGAGGAAGTCAGAAATGATTTCTCATCATCATGCTGTAAGGCTTCATCTCTTCTCTCACCGAAGCCCCTGCAATCCGGGCATACGGCAACAAAACCAAGTCTTGCAAGCTGCATACCATAGTCATAGTTATATTTAAGAATGGCATCTGCAACTGCAGGAATTTCACGCACCCCTGCAACTGCGAATTTGCCGGCGCCCTGATGACCTGGTGGTGTGATAAATACCTTAGGTCTGTCTATATTTTCTGGAATCAGAATGTACATTGGAACCCATACATCCTCTTCTGTCTGAATCAGGACTTTTTCTCTTTTGATGCCTGGTTCTGCTATTACTGTTTCTACCAGTCGTGGCATAAGCGGCACATGATCCATTTTATCCAGACCAAGTAAGTCTGATAATGTCTTTCGGGAAGTCAGCGCCCATTTCTCCCATTCTTCTCTGGTCTGCCCCTGAAAAAAGTCTTTCCTTGCAAAACGGTCAAATTTTGACTTCATATTGGGAAGACTTCCATAATACTGACTGATCGTAATTGTTCTGTTTTCTTCCATATTTTTGTAACCCCGTTTGTTTAAAAACCCAATACTTTATCCTGTGTGTACTCTGCAGCTTCCTTATCTGTTAAAAATGTAACAAAAGGTGCTCTCTCTGAAGGCGTAGCACCTTCACCGTAATTGTTATATTCGGCAAAGTATAAAGTATCCCATGCATCCTTCTTATTCCAGTCATGCCAGCCTTCTGGTTTGATGTGACCATCAATTTCAGAATTCAGGATAACTACCCTGGCATAATTTCTCCAGGGACGACCAAGATATGCGCTTTTCTTTGGACAATCACTGGTGAAATGGCAATGATTGAATACATAGCCGTACTTCTGTCCTTCATAGGTAGAAGCTGCGGTTACATAGCCGTTTACTTCCGCATTGCGGTTGCGCATGAATAACTCACAGCCTTCAAAATAAGCTGTGGCACTGCCAAAAATAAAGTCTATATTTCCACTGATATAGCAGTTCTTGTATAGATGTCTGCCATGTTTCCTGGGAGCAAATTCCTTAGGACCACGAAAACCGCCAGGCTGCATCTCATTTTTCGGAAGTGGCGCTGTAAAGAGTGTGTCCTGATATCCCTCGAAACGGCAGTTCTCGAATACAAGATGATCGCCATCCGCATAGACTGCGAGTGCCTGACCTGCGATATCGCCCTGCCCTGCTTCATTACAGAAAGTCAGATTATCAGCATAAAAATGATCAGCATCAATGAAAAAAGAAGGAGTTCTGAAAGTACCGCGTTTCTCTCCATCCGCAAGAACTTCAAAGGCGCCATCAGAGTAGGTAATTCTGGTTGTGGAAGCATCTTCACCAATCATGGAAATATTATCCTGATGAACAACCAGACGTTCCCTGTATGTTCCGGGCGCAATATGTATGATAACTTCCTGATCTGCATAGCGTGTTGCAGCTTCAAGAGCGTCTGCTATTTCTCTATATTCTCTGTCTCCCTGTGCTGAGACATATAATTCCTGAATATTCACTTCGCTACCTGTCCTTCCTATGCTTCCAGACGGCACATTTCTGCATAAGCAAGCAGGAATGGAGCGGTTCCCTTGGCATCATCCTTTACAACAGGCTCGGACATATAATACTCATAGGAACCATCTCTTCTCGGATTGCTGTCAGGTCCTAAACCTGCGACCAGACAGATGCCGCCAAGGCTCATTTCACCCTCTACTGTGGAAAGGTAAGTATCACAGATGCCCTTGAATGCTTTTTGACCATATGTACTGTATTCAGCCGGTAAGAAGCCAAGACGAGCGCCCTTCATCAGACAATATGCCATAATAGAGCTGCCGCTGGTTTCCAGGTAATTCTTCTCTCTGCCCGGGAAGTTAGGCACCTGATACCACATGCCCTCCGGTGACTGGAATTTGAGCATGGAATCAATCAGATCACGATACATCTGCTGTAAATGACCATAATCAGGATAATCCTTGTCTGCAAGTACCAGAGTATCCAGAAGTGCCATGGAGAACCAGCCAAGTGAACGAAGCCAGAAGTTCTTGGAAAGACCTGTCTCCTTATCAGCCCAGAACATCTTTCTCTCAGAATCATAGGCATGATAATATAAGCCGGTTTCCTTGTCCTTCATATTCTTCTCTACTTCAAAGAACTGATGGAAAATATCTTCATAATTCTTCTTATCATTAAAACGGTTTTCGTACTCAATGTAAAAAGGCTGTGCCATATACAGACCGTCCAGCCAGACCTGATTCGGATAAATCATCTTGTGCCAGAAGTTTCCTTCCTTTGTACGTGGCATTTCCAGAATCTGCTGATAGATTTTGGATGTAGCCTTGGCATACTTCTCCTTGCCTGTCAGATCATAAAGTGTAAACAGATTCTTACCTTCATTGATATTGTCAAGATTGAGTTCTTCCTTATGATAGCCGTTGATTGTGCCATCCTCCTGTACACGATAGCTGATATACTCTTCTGCGAATTTGAAGTATTTCTCGTTCTTGCCTACCTTATACAGTTCCAGTAAAGACATGATCATACAGCCATCAATATAATCCCAGGAAGCCTTCTTACCTGCACGAATTTTCTCAATGTTCCATACAGGCTCTTCCAGGGTACTTCTGTCAATCAGTTCATTTACATATTTTTCCACAATTTCTATTGCCATTTCCGTTCTCCTTCTGATATCTTGCGTAAGCGCTTTCATATCTGAATTATAGCAGAATACCCGCATGCAAACAAGGTAATTTTTGACGTTATTATCTGTTACAAGAATTGTCACTTTATTCTTTGGTATTGGCTGGAAAAGGTATTCATGTTCTGATAGAATAAATCTGAAATGGAGGAATTTATATGATACCGGACCTGGAAAAGGCACTGAATACGTGCAATGTAGATAAAGTAGCAGCAATTCTTGCGCATGATCCGTCTTTGATCAATGCGCTTAATGATAAAGGAGTTCCCTATGCCTTTGTAGGCGCTATGCAGGGGGATTTGGCGTTGACCAGATATATCGTGGAATATACGATGGCAAGCATGAATACCAGAGATGCCGATTATAGAGGAATCCTGCACTATGCAGTGATGTCAGGCAAGGTAGATACGATTCCATATTTGGTCGAGAGAGTCGGTATGTCAGCCTTTGACGGTGACAGGAATCTCATAACCCCATATGATCTGGCGCATCAGAATCAATATAGAGAAATTGAAGAATACTTCAGCACTCACTATCAGGTCAGATATGAGGATACTTACCACAATCCTGTCCGTACAGGTATGTACCCTGACCCATCCATTATCCGTGTGGGTGAGGATTATTATATGGCTAACTCCACGTTTATCTTTTTCCCATGTATTACTATCTCCCACTCCAGAGATCTTATCCACTGGGATATCATAGGTCATGCGATCACCAATCCTGAGTGGGCGCATGTAGATGAGCTGGAGGGCGGCAGAGGTTACTGGGCGCCGGATATTTCTTATCATAATGGCAGATTCTACGTGACTGCCACATATCGCATGAATGATACAGATGGTCCGCGTAGACGACAGATTGTGGTGTCCAGCGACAGACCGGAAGGACCTTATAGTGAGCCTTTTTATATTGAAGAAGATGGTATTGACCCATCACTGTTCCATGATGATGACGGTCGTTCCTATATGCTGTTGAACCGTGGTGCCAGAATCCTGGAGCTGGATCTGGAAAAAGGCAGACAGCTTACGCCTGCGACCTTACTCTTCTATGGAGATCAGAAACGTGCGCCGGAAGGTCCACACTTATTAAAAAAGGACGGATGGTATTATCTGTTTGAGGCCGAAGGTGGCACTGGAGAAGGACACAGAATTACCGTATCACGCTCCAGAACACTAATGGGAATCTATGAACCCTGCCCCTATAATCCCATTATGCGCCAGTGGCTCCCAGATGCGCCGATTCAGCGCTGCGGTCACGGCAAACCTGTCATGACACAGCATGGTGACTGGTATATGGTATATCTATGCGGAAGAATGATTGAACAGAAATACAGTATGTTAGGGCGTGAAACGGCACTTGATCCTATTACCTGGACACCGGATGGATGGCCTATCGTCAATCATTTGCAAGGTCCAGGCTGCCAACAGAAAAAGCCTCTGCCTGAAGTTTCATATTATGCTAAAGATAAAGATACCGGCTTTGGAACCAATTCCCTATCTTGTGATTTCATGACACCAAGGACACCGACTCTGCATGGCATACAGGTACAGAATGGTATCTTGACATTGGAAGGAAGTCATGCAGACCTGGATTCTACTGATGCGAAAAATATATTGGTTCGCAGACAGGAAGATTTTGCTTTCACGGCAAAGGTTGTCATGGACTGCTCTATTCTACAGGATGGTCAGGATGCGGGAATGACCTGCTATTATGATGAGAATACCTATCTCAAATATGGAGTCTACCGCATATATGGAAGATACTTCTTACAGGTATTTGAGAAAATAGATATGGACGAACATACTGCTTTTTCCAAAGATATTACAGATATAATAATGACACATGTGTCAGAAATTGAATTGCAGATTACGACAGATTATTTAAAGAGAACCTTCTGTTACGGCTGTGATAAATGGAAAACAGAAACTCTGGGAACCCTTGAAAATGTCTACTACCTGTGTGATGAAGGCATCCGTAAGGGCAAACGCTTTACAGGTGCAATGATAGGCGTATATGCTTATGCAGGAGAAGAACACTTAAAAGTGAATTTCAGGGATTTTCAATATACGGGTAAATAAATATACATTTTGCTATACAAAAACAGGCGCGGATAACTATAATCCTGCGCCTGTTTATTTATACCGGTTATTTATTTCTCTAAATGATCGATTCCATCCGCAATGATTGCTTCACCCTTCTGACCGGATACTGTTACATTTCTGCAAATGAATGTTTCAATGTTCTTTGCAAAGATTCCTGTATTAGTCTGTGGTTCTGCACCATCCATCATGGCAGGTACGCCTGCTGTGGGATTCTCTGTAAAGGAGAAGGATGCATTGTCAAATACAACTTCGTGAATCTTCTGCTCTGGCAGACCATACATATAAGAAGCTGCTGCGTGGCAGTTCGTTGCCTGTAAGTTTTTGAACAGGAAATCACCAAGATAAGGTGTTCGCTCATCTACAGGATGATATTCCTTGGACTGTACATAATCAGAATGTCCATCTGCGTCACAGAAATAGAAGGAATTGAGAACAACTGGAGTCATAACATGATCCATGATAATATTCTCGAATTTGATACCTGTTACAATGGCATCTTTACCACGACCACGTCTGGTCTTGATACGCAGACCTCTGTCTGTATGCAGGAAAAGGCATTCTTCCACGTTCATGTCCTTAACGCCGCCAGCCATTTCACTGCCGATTGTGATGGAACCATGTCCATCTCTCATGCAGCACTGTCTGATCGTGATCTTCTCAGATGGTGTCTTGTACTTGGCACCCATGTAGATTTTACCTGATTTTACAGCGATACAGTCATCACCTACAGAGAAATATACACCGATGATATCAACGTTCTTACAGGATTCAGGATCAAGACCGTCTGTGTTTGGTGAATCCTTAGGTCCTAATACAGAGATACCGATGAACTTCAAATCTTCTGAGAAGAAAGGATGAATGTTCCAGGAAGGGCTGTTCTGTACAGTAATTCCATGAAGAACAACATTTTTACAATGATTCAGGAAGATCATACGAGGACGCCATGCAATTCTTCTGACCTTGGGATTGTTCCACCAGTTCTCTCTGCTGGCATTGCCGTCGATTGTTCCCTGACCTGTGATAACTACGTTCTCTACATTGATACCTGTAATGATTGCTGCGAACATATCATTAGGATCGCCTTCCCAGGTACCAAGCAGGTATTCCTTCTCAGGGTCCTGACATTCGATTCTGCCTGGAAGAATCGGGAAACTCTCTCTGTCTGTATACGCAGATAATACAGAATCCTTAGCCAGTTCGATAACCAGATCACTCTTTAAGAATAATGGATAAATCTTGTATACACCAGCAGGTACATATACTCTGCCGCCCTTAGGACAAGCATTGATTGCACACTGGATTGCTGCGGTATCATTTGTCTCTCCATCGCCTTTGGCACCAAAATCCTTAACATTGAGTACCACGTATTCAGTTTCTGTTGTAACAGAGAATACGCTGGTCATTTCATTACCACATTTGATCTGTACATCATATGTGGTAGCAGGAGCCAGACCAAAAACAGTTGCAACATTACGGTTGCTCTTCTCAGCCAGTTCTCCATTTACATATATTTCATGCTCTGTCTCGGAAGAAAAATATCCATTCTCTTTTAATTCTACTACAAAGCTGGTCGATGTCTTATAAATTACTTCGTACTTCATAAAATCCTCCATCCTGCCACTCATGGGCTTACGTTTGTTATGCCTTTCTAGCATCTGCGAATTTGTGCAAAGCACAAATTTGCCATATGCAAAAACTACAATATATGGTTTTTGCATATTAATAACTGTACCACACTTAATCTAAAAAGGCTACAGGAAAATGTAAGCGTTTACAGTGTTTTTTACATTACAGTAAATTTGTCTTTCGGTACTGACTGGGAGATACATGCTTGATCTTGTGAAAGGCATCTCCAAAGTAATTACTGTCCATATATCCACAGTCGGAGGCTATCTGTGTGATACTTTTATCGGTTGATAAAAGCAGGTCACAAGCATGGCGAATTCTGACTGCATTCAGATATTCTTTAAAGCCAAAACCGGTCACTGTCTTAAATCTTCTGGAGAAATAGGAATCACTCATACAACTAAGCTTTGCCATTTTATTTAAGGTGATATTTTCCTTATAATGATGGCTGATATAAACTGCTGCCGCTTCAATATCTTTATCTTCCAGTTCTTCCGGGATTTCGGGCTGTGCATAATTCTGACAGCGTATAATGAACAGAATGATTTCTTCACAATATCTGGTACAGAGAGCCTGCGACAATTCATCTTCATTTTCCTGTTCATGAAGCAGCCTGTCAAACAGAGATTCCAGATATCCCCGTCTGTTTGGTGGTATCGTCAGATGCTTGTGTTCAAAGCATTTCATAAAGGTATCACTTCCGATATCTTCTAATAAATGATGTATGGAATCCTGCGTAAAGCAAAGGGCAATTCTTTCGTGAACATCTTTTGAATTATAAGTAGTTCTGTGAATCTCTCCTTTGGGAATCAGAACCATATCGCCCTCTCTTACATGATAAACGCGATTATTTACGAATATTTTTCGTTTGCCATTTAACAGATAATAAAATTCATAGAAAGAATGAAAATGCTCTGTTTTCATTTCAAAATAAGCTTCTCTGCGCACTCTGGATATATTAATCTGACGCTGCTTTTCTACTTGTAATGCCATTTACGCCACCATACCTTTCGTCACCAGAATCATTTTATCATATTTTATAAAAGTAGTCAAAAAATCTGTAGTTTTGATACATCATTATGATTTTTAAGTAGTTATTACTGGATTTTCGCAGTATGATGTAACTGTTCTGATAATTACAGATATTCATATGAAATGGGGAGAATTATGAATTTATTAAAGAAAACAGTCAACAGAGATCTGATTCTAAGTGGCAATATGGTACAGGCTATCATGTCTATTGCCATTCCTGTCGTAATCAATTCCTTTTTACAGACCATGTATAATCTGACGGACACTTTCTGGCTGGGGAAAATCGGTACAGAACAGTTAGCTGCAATCAATCTGGTGACGCCTGTCCAGAGTATTATTATGAACTTCGGCTCCGGCATTACGGTTGCCGGTTCGGTGCTGATTGCACAGTATATAGGTGCCAGAGATGATGAAAATGCGAAGTCCATGGCAAATCAGATCTTTGCCTGTGCGATGATCTTCGCCTTTGTATGTGCAGGATTGTGCTTTCTCTTCACTCCTGCTATCGTCAAATGGCTTGGAGCAGATGGAAATACATTAAAATACGGGCGAATCTATCTACAAATCGTGGTTCTGGATATGCCGCTTCTGTATACGATCAATATTTTCAGTGCCATTAATCAGGCGCAGGGAGATACGGTACGACCTATGCTGTTGAATCTGCTCGGCATCCTGATTAATATGGTTCTTGATCCGTTGCTCATGGTCGTACTGAACCTGAATATTGCAGGAGCTGCCCTGGCTACTTTGTTTGCGAAGCTGCCCTCTGCCCTGATTGCCTTTTATTCTCTGAATCAGAAGGACAAGCTGGTGCATCTGGACTTGAAACATATTCATTTTGAAAAAGACAAAATGAAATCCATTCTTCGCATCGGACTTCCTACTGCTATTGGAGGCAGTACCATGCAGTTTGGTTTCCTGCTTATGAGTAAGAATGTATATAAATACGGTACACAGGCAATGGCTGCCTATGGTATCGGGAATAAGGTAAACGGGCTGATTACACTGCCCGCTAACGGCATTGGTTCTGCGGTTGCTACTATCGTTGGTCAGAATGTTGGTGCAAATCAATATGACCGCGCCAGACAGGGCTACCGTCTTTCACAACGAATCAGTGTCGTTTTCTTATTTGTGGGTGGGTTGATTTTGTCCAGAGCACCTATTTCCGGTGCAATTGTCAGCATATTTTCTGATGATGCACAGGTTGTTGCCATGGCTGCGGATTTCCTGAGTATCATGGCATTCTGGTGCTGGACCAATGGTATCTATAATTCTACGATGGGACTTTTTCAGGGAACAGGACATACGGAAGTTACGATGTTGGTGGATGCTTCAAGGTTGTGGGTATTTCGTTTCCTGACGTTGTTCATCTGTGAAAGTATCCTGCACATGGGAGTCAGAAGCATCTGGTATTGTGTTGTTGTAAGTAACGGTATCTCTGCGGCGATACTCTATCTCCTTTACCGTACCAATATCTGGCGCAGACCAGCCATGAAAAAGACACAGAAAGCCAAAGGAGCAGCCTGATTAAAGCTGCTCCCATTCATATACGGCTCGCAGAAGTTCACCTACGCTCCAAGCCTGTGCAAAACAGCCTCTTGAAACAGTAGGTTTTGCTCCGTCATAGATTTCTGCCAGTTGTCCAAGACATCCTTCCTCCAGCCAGTATCGAATCTCTTCGATTTCTTCCGCCAGTTCTGTTTTATATGGAGCTGTCATGTCTGATGCATCCTGTTTTAAATATTTGATCCAGGCACGGTAATAAGCGCCCAGTGGGAATGCCCATACCGTTCCCTGATGATATGCTCTGTCTCTCTCCTGCATACTTCCAATATAAATATCATGGAAAGCGCTGTCCTTAGGGGATAAAGTTCTAAGTCCTGCGGTTGTATACAATTCTTCTTTGATTTTATGAAGAACGCATAACTCTTTCTCTTTAGGAAACATTGTATATGGCATGGATAACGCCCACACCTGATTACAGCGCACCTGATTTTCTTCTCCGTTTCCAGATAATACATCTTTTAAACAGTTTTTCTCTTCGTTCCAGAATTTCAGAAGAAATGCTTCTTTGACCTTGTCTGCAAGCTCTGCATAATGCTGTGCCAGCTTACTATCCTGTTGCAGTAAAGCGAATTGCTCCATAATTTTCAAATCATTATACCAGTAAGCATTGATTTCTACAGGCTTTCCATGGCGCGGTGTCGGCAGGTAATCTCCCACACGAACATCCATCCAGGTTAGCTGTTCCAGGTCTGCACCCGCCTGAATCAGACAATCTGTGTCCATTTTAATATGATAATCTGTTCCCTTCTCATAAGCGGTCATAATCCGTTTCAGCACATCCCATACTTCCTGCAAAAAGGCATTGTCCTTTGAGGCCTGGATATATTCATATACTGCATTGATAAACAACAACGGAGCATCTACTGAATTGTACATGGGCTCAACATCCCCCTCCGGGAACAGATTCGGTAAAAGTCCATGATGTTCGTATTTGGCAAAGGTCTGGAGAATACTTTTACATTCTTCCAGTCTGCCTGTGACCAATGTAGTTCCTGCCAGTGCGATCATCGTATCTCTTCCCCAGTCCTCGAAGAAGGGATAACCTGCGATAATGCTCTTGCCCTGCGTAGATTCTCTGTCTACTACATAAGCATCTGCACTCAGAACGAGCTGTCTGCCGATTTCACTGGTCAGGTTGGCTTTCTTTAACAGCGCTTCTTCATATGCCTGTCTATTGTGAAGTAATTCATCAAACAGATTTTCATGGTATGTATATGCTTTAACACTGAAAATGACATATATGTCACTTTCTGTTTTCCCTGTTTCTATGTCACTGATATAAGAGTGATTGCATACAGTCATTCCCTGTTTTTCTCTGCCATCACGCTCATCCTGTGAAAAATACATCGCTCCAAACAAGTAAGAGGATTCCTTCCGCATTTGTGCATTGGTTGCAACGTAAAGGATATCTTCATCCCCTTTTATCCGATACAGATTATCCTGTTCTATATTGACTGTAAGCTGTTGCTTTTCACAAAATTCTTCTTTCTTAGGTGAAAAACGTAACATAGGTGTCAAGGTCAGCCTGCACTGATGCTTTTGCTCAGAATGAATACTATATTGTAGCGCTACGGTATTTTCCCCGTGAACCATGACCATTCTCTTGGATACCACAACATCTCCAATACGATAAGTCCAAGCAGGAATTTTATCGTAGGAAAAGCTATCTAAATAGCGAAATCCTTCCAAATCCGGCTGATTCATCATTCTCTGGGAAGTCAGGACATAATCTGTGCCATCTATTGAAAACGTTTCCAATAAATTTGAAATTAAATGTCTGCGTACATTAGGAGCCTTTTGCGCGGACATAAGCAATGCCTGATCACCCCTTGCCAGAGAACCAATCACTGACAAGCTGCTGTATCCACCCAAGCCATTTGTCAGCAGGAAGCAATCCTTCTCTCCCTGCTCTATCGTATTCCAATTCTGACTGTTTCGTTCAAATCTCATTGTGTTATCCTTTCTTTTAGCCAACTATTTAGTCAACTTTTTCATAGGCAATTCTGGGGCTTCCATCTGCAATATGGATGAT
>CAVBMG010000017.1:0-43607 GCA_963596435.1 Agathobacter sp. | reverse complement strand
GAGTAATTATATCTTACATCAGTTTGGAGGTTTACACAAACTTTGGGATGCTCCCTTTGAAGAACGTCTGAACAGACGAAACATGTAAACAGACCTGTTTTTGGCAGGTTTTATTGACATGTCCAAAAACTTCTGTATAATGCAGATATGGGCAGAAACCGAAAAATCGGCTCTGCCCATTCGCAACTATTCACAAATCTTATATCAGTTTTTTACGTTTACACAAAACTTGAAACGGTCTCTCAATATAGTTCCATATGGCATTTTGACTTTTGGTGGTTAGTGGCAAAAGACTGGCAATAATCGTTATCATCATGAATACATCATAATATGAGCTGATTCGATCATTATCTTCTGCAACTTCAATCATTTTAAATATTCTCTTTCGCAAAATATTTACCCCCTACATCCTTTTGCTTTCTGAAAATCCATCATTAACTATATTATCGGAAGTTTGATTCAATATAATAAGTCAACCGGCTTTATAAGATTTTTTGAATTTTACATAAATTAGAACGGCGAAATGCCCCGAAAGCCTTCGCCGTCCTTCCTAGTATATTTTATTAATCATGCAGTCCCTTTAATAATGGAATCAGCATAAGCAGTACCACAATACCTATAATACCAATCGCAATGCCAAGTACCATCTTTGCAAATACCATGCTCAGGCACATTCCCACACCGAGAAGTAATGCTCCTATCACACCTAACAATGTTGCACCGATTGCCTTTCCACTGATCTTTACAGGAGCCTTACCTTCCATCTTTCTCCAGACACCTACTGTCACAAGCATCAGTATCAGTCCAATCACACCACTGACAATTCCCTGATTTCTCATGCCCCACTCTGGCAGAAGTGCCATGCACATTCCCAATGCAAAAAATACTCCACTGATTGTTCCTAAAATTAACGCTGCGAAATTACTTTTCTTCATCTTAAAATCCTCTCTTTCCTTATTTTGTTACGGCTGAATTAATTTTTTTCTCTGCCAGACGCTTCTTCTGTTCTTCCTGAAGCCGCTTCTTTGCATCCTCAACTGATTCTCCATCATGTGTCAGATACTGGTCTACAAAGGCATCCTCAATCTTTTTATAACCTCCTACAACTGTTTCCTCGATTTTTTTGTAGCCTCCTACAACTCCTTCTGCAATCTTTTTATTTGCTGCAACTAATTTTGACTTTGCCATTTTTTTATCCTCGCTTTCTTTTTTGATGTTGTCTATATCCTAAACTGCATTTATTTGTGATTCGTTTGAATTATGTTTCTGAATTGTTAATGTTTGAAAATTTCTAATCACAGTTCTTTTGCGTGCAATATGATAACATATTCTTTAATCTATGAACCATATGTACTCCCAACGTAAAAATCATCAAACATACTCCTGCACCTGTAAGTGCATTGAATATAGGAATGATTGCTTCTGAATCCTGCCCGAAAGCTGCAAACAATGCGGTCTGTAGAGACAATATGGAAACCAGGGCATCTGCATAGCTGATATTGCGAAGCGTAACCAGAAGAAGTGATTTCTCTTTTCGCGCCTTAATCATATTGCGGATTGCCATACCAAGCTTATAGAACGTGTATGTTGCTACTGCATAAATCATGAGTCCCGGATAAGACTTTCCTCCCTCTCCAGATACAAGCATGATAACTGCTCCACCTAAAGCAATGCTTGAGACAGACAGCATAATTCCACAATTCCTATGTACTTTCCACGATCTTGCTTCTAAACTATCCTCATTTCTCTGGCTGTTGCTTTCATCTATATGCACCTTTCTCCATGGAAATTTTCTATCGTATACCTTTCTTGCATAAGATACTGACAAAAAACGCATGGCACATAGCAGCATATAATACACTGCTAAAGAACCACACCATGCCGAACGATTCGTAACTCCAATAATACCATTGAAAACAGCATAGATCAGATTTAATCCCATCCCCGGCACTGTAAATAATACGGTACGAAGCCTGATATCAGTGATCAAAGTATTGGCTATCCGGTTGCTTTTCGTACATTTTTTCTCCATTTGCAATCCCCCTGCCATTCATATTATGAAATATCGTATCTTGTAATTATTTGCCGAATGTTTGAGAATTGTTTCAGAATTGTTAATTCAATCTAAAAAAGACAGTACCCAATTTTCGGTACTGCCTGGCTTTCCTGTATTTTTTATTTACTGTTTCTCCGGTTTAAGGGGTCCATAATAATAAGATGATGTTGCGCCGCCATCAATCAGGAAGGTAGAGCCTGTAATAAATGCGCCCTTGTCACTCATCAGAAGTTCTGCTACATTTGCCACTTCATCAGCGGTTCCAGGTCTTCCTGCCGGACACTTTGCAAACATATTCTTATAAAAATCACCACGTGGTCCATTAAACTCATCGACTGCAAGTGGCGTCACGATGATGCCCGGTGCAATATCATTCAATCTTGCGCCACGCTTGCCCCATTCTACAGACTGTGCCATGACACGCTTCTCATTGCAGCGTTTCGCCATCTGGTATGCGTGAAGCGTATCTTTGATATTTTCGGGCTGTAAAATTTCAAGATTTAACAACTCTTCAGTCGGTGTTGTCGCAAGTGCTTCGTCCTCTTCTGCGGTAAACTGTGGCATTCTCCATCCTGACTGACTGGATATCGTAACTCCACAGCCACCCTCTGCTATCACCTTTCCGACTTCTTCCAGCAAAACAGCTGTTCCATACAGATCAACCTTTAAGATTGCTTCGATCGGTGCCTGACTTGGTGAAACTCCTGCTCCGTTTACAAGCATTTTAATTTCCCCATACTCCTGTGCTTTTGCAATCAGTTTTAAAATAGATTCTCTGGAAGAAAGATCCATCTCTACCGGTTCTACATCAAAACCTGCATTGTTCATGATTTCTGCTATTGCTTTTGCATTATTGATATTTTTATCACCCATGACAATCTTCTTTCCATAGCCCATTCGTCTGGCAATCGCCATGGAAATCTGTCCTGCGCCTGTTACGATCATTACATCTTTTTTACTCATAATCTCTATCCTTTCCTTCTTTATAATTAATCAATGCTTTTCTTCGCCCAGTCAGCTACTGCTTTCTCTGCTTTTGCTGCATCTGCACCATGAACTGCAATACCTGAGCCAAATGTTGCACCTTTACAGATTTTTCTAAGGTCACGTTCACTATTTCCGAGTCCACTTCCCTCATGTGTCATAAGTGCCATTACTTTCTTTCCTGTAAAATCAAGTCTCTCAAGCTGGGTAAATACAGCTACCGGATAAGTTCCCCACCAACAGGGACCACATACAAAAATGTTGTCATAATCCGCAATATCCTCCAGATATTTCTTCAACTCTGGTCTGGCATTTTCTCTTAATTCCTGCTGTGCTTCCTCTGTACACTTGTGATAATCCCTGGAATATTCATTCACAGTCTCAACCTCAAAAAGATCGCCGCCCACTGCCTTTTGAATAAATTCAGCACAGATTTCCGTGTTTCCTTTCTTCAAATCAACGATACTTCCATTTACATAGTTTTCACCTTTTCGTGAATAATAGATAATCAAATTCTTAGCCATCTCTATACCTCCCGTGTCTAATTTCTTTTGTTAAACTAATCATAATTCAAGTACACTTCTCAATCAAATCTTTGTTCTTATCATATTGATAAGTTTTTCTAATCATTATATAATATTAGCAACATATTAAAAAGGAGGACTATGGGCTATGCTTTTACGTCAAATAGAGTATTTTCAGGCTGTGATTGAAAATGGAAATTTCTACGAAGCTGCAGAACAATGTCATGTTTCACAATCTGCCATTTCACAACAGATCAAAAAACTGGAGGAAGAACTGGATGTTAAGCTGTTAGAACGTCATAACCGCACCTTTTCTCTCACGCCTGCCGGTGAGCATTTCTATAGAAAAAGCCTTATCATCACTGGTGATATAGGACAAATGCTCAGAGAAACCAGGCGTATCGCTGCCAATGATAATAAGGCTTTAAGAATCGGGTATTATAAGGGATACAATGGAAATGAATTATCAGAAGCTATTTCTTTGTTTTCAGAAAAATATCCGACCATTGATGTGCAGATTACAGTCGGAAGTCATGAAGAATTATATCATGCCATGGAAAATGGCACGATTGATCTTGCTTTAAATGACCAGCGGCGTGCTTTCTCAGATGCATACAACAATGTAATTCTCGCCGAAAGCACATTATATATTGAAATATCCGCCAAAAATCCACTTAGCAAACTGCCTTGTCTGGAAATCACAGACTTAAAAAATACCCCATGCATTCTGGTGATGAATCAATCCGGTCAAAAGGAAGAACAGGAATATTATGAATCAATCATCGGACTGCATGGAGAATTTCTTTTCGCTGATACGATACAGGAAGCCAGGCTCAAAATCGTAACCGGACAGGGTTACATGCCAGTGGATGTAATCGGGGAACAGACCTGGTTTGACACTACCGTATTCAGAATACCTCTTGTTCGCAATAAAGAATCCGTAAAAAAGACTTATTGCGCATTTTGGAAAAAGACGAACTCTGATGAATATATAAAAGACTTTGCTGATATTCTGAGAAATTGTTTCTAGGAGTCTTTATCTTATTATGATATAAACCGCGTATACTGCATAAAGCACAACCATACAGAATCCTTCGATTCTTCCGATTTTCTTTTTGGTTCCTGCAAATATCCATACAAACACTGTAAATACAATAAGTACGCATAAATCAATAATGTTCTCAGTAATTATACTGATTGGACTGATCGCTGATGCGATACCGAGTACCATAAGGATGTTAAACACATTAGAACCGATTGCATTACCAAGTGCCATATCGACTTCATTCTTTTTCGCTGCAACTATTGAAGTCACAAGTTCCGGAAGTGATGTTCCTATGGAAACGATTGTAAGTCCGATAAGTGTCTGGCTCATTCCCAGATCACTGGCTATTCTTGATGCAGCATCAACTGTAACATCACCGCCGATTGCAATCGCAACTGCACCGCCAACGATAAAAAGAATACTAATCGGAACTGAAAGCAACTTGATATCTTCATCTGAACCGCCTTCAATCTCAACTTTTTTGCCTTCCTTGCTTGCTTTTAATGCGATCTTAATCATATAGAAAATATAACCTGCAAAGAAAACAAGTAATATCACACCATCAAGATGTCCAAGTGTCATACCTGTTTTGTCACCAAGTCCAATAATTCCCAGAAGCATTAAGAGTCCAGCGCATATAAGTGAAAGTGGAATATCTCTCTTTATTGTTTCCTTTGCAACATCTACTGTAGCTAATACTGCGCACACACCAATAACAACCATCAGATTAAATATATTGGAGCCAACTACATTACTTACTGCAAGTTCATTATTACCTGTAATTGAAGCCGATACACTGACAGCTGTTTCCGGAAGTGATGTTCCCATTGCAACAATTGTAAGTCCGATAATGATAGACGGAACATGCAGTCTCTTTGCTACACTGGAACTTCCTTCTACGAAAAAATCTGCCCCTTTAATAAGCAGTACAAAACCTATTACCAGAAATACAAGTACAAGAGCAAATGGGGCGTTGTTAATGAATTTTTCCATGTTTTTCTCCTTTTCTCTCTCCACTACAGTGCCGTCAGCCGAAACACTCGCTATTTATTAAGTATATCCAAAGATTAAAAAGACTCATGTATATCAACTCCCCACCGATGCACAATACAATACACAAACTGTTAATTGATATACATGAGTCTCATTATTTAAGATTTGCCAGATTATATCTTGTAATATAATCAGGATGTTGACAAATCACACTTTCGCGCTAACTACTCCCTCATGGAATATTAAGTTTACTTGATAAATATTATCAAATGCATGCAAGTGTGTCAATAAAATTTTCATATTTTCTGTCAATTGTCTTCTTTCTAAAACTCCCTACGTTTCTTGTAACTGCTCTACTCCTGTGATACTATGGAAACAAATATGAAACATCCTGAAACTTTTGAAAAAATGAAGATTATTATGGAGGGAAAACAAAAATGGAAATCAAAGAGTGGAGCTATGAGGAATATCCTGCTTTCAATGAAGATGTGGATGGAGCCGTCCGAATCCCGACAAGTGGGGATGAAATCGGAACCTATATTCATTCCAACGTTGAATATGCAAATATAAATGGTATGCCGCTGCACTTACAGATTATCACTCCACAATCCAGAAATACACAAAATGACAATAAAAAATATCCCTGTATCGTATACGTCCAGGGGTCTGCATGGAAGAAGCAAAATATCAATGCAAAGCTGGGGCTGCTTGCAAGACTTGCAGAAAAAGGCTATGTGATTGCAGTCGTAGAATATCGTCATTCAGGAATTGCACCTTTTCCGGCGGTTGCACTTGATACGAGAAATGCGATTCGTTTTATGAAAGTACATGCAGCAGAGTACGGTCTGGATGAAATGAAACTATTTGTCGGTGGGGATTCATCGGGAGGTCATGCGGCTATGTTTTCACAGCTCATACAGGATGACGATCAGAAAAGTAATCTTTTCCCCGGCGTAAATGCTGATGTAAAAGGCATTATTTCTTTCTACGGTGCTTGCAGCATGATGTTAGAGGACGGTATGCCAAGTACTATTCTGCACCATCTCCCTGAAAGCCCGGAAGGTCAGCAAATGGGCGGCGTAAATCTACGTGAACATCCCCAATTATGCCGGAAAATGTCTGTAGAATGTAATATAGATGAGACTACAGCACTTCCGCCGGTCTTAATGTTCCATGGGACAAAAGACAGAACAATCAACCCACGCGTCAGCGTCGTAGTCTACAACAGGTTAAAGCAATGTGGCAAAGATGTGAGCCTGTACCTTCTGGAAGGTGCAGACCACGGAGGAAGTGAGTTCTGGACAGAAGATATCCAAAAAATTATTATGGAATTTATCCGTGATGCACTGAGGTGATGTATTACTTGGGCTATATTTATGCTGCATTATCTCCCTTCTGTATTTTTTACATAAACTGTGCTTCGCGCTGCGCCTTCTTTTCTCAAATAATTGCTCTCAACCATATTCATTAAAACAGCTCTTGCTCTACGCTGTTTTACTCCTAAAAGCTCTACTGTCTCAGCAGTATTTATAGAGCCATTTTTTAATACATATTTATAAATCTGTTGTTCCTGTTCAGTATCCGGCATTTTATCAGTATTATCCGGCACTTTGGTGGTAGTATCCGGCATTTCTGGTACAGTATCCGGCACTTTTGGTACAGTATCCGGCACTTTATTGACTTTTTTCAAGTCATTAAGATCATTGATGGCAACCTGACCTCGATAAATATTGATACGCAGATCAACCTCGCCGCCAATAAACTCCGGTTCCCGCAGTCCGGCAGCTTTTACTTTATCAATGATTCTTGGAATACCGCTTCCCCAATGCTCAATCAGATTCATATAAGAAAAAGCATTGGCAAGTGCTTCATTCCTGATTTTGGAATAGCCTTCCTTCATGCGTTCCAAAGTTTGCCCCATTGGCAATTTTCCAGGAGAAGTAATTTCCAGACGATTATCATAAACTGCAACTTGTACTGTACCATGATCCAGATAGCTGCGATGTACCATGGCATTAATGATTAACTCGCGAATAGCATCTGGAGGTATCTCATAAATATCCTGGCGATAAATTCCCACAATGGTAGCTCCAAGATGAATATTTCGTAAAACAAATTGAAATGCTTCGTCTATTTGTTCCCATAATGGACCGGTATATTCTCTACGGTCAACAAATACCGCTTTGGTTGTTCCCTTAAACACGCCACATTGTGTTGCAACATGAAGCCCTCCGTTGCCAGTCAAAATAGCAAAAGCATTGGACGGATAATCTTTTCCATCACGCTCAATCAAAATCCCCCAGGAACGCAACTGCTGTCTGCCAACATCTTTGATGGATGCCTTCTGTTCCTCATTATAAGCATTCTTCTCTGCCTGCTCCTTCATAGCTTTGCAAAGAGCATCAATATCTTCATCTGTAATACTTAATCCGGTACACAAAGTCTGATCAAAGTAACGATTGCTTCCCTCAAACAGCAGTTCTTTTATCATATACTCATCAGCAAGACGGGTAGTTCCAGCAACTCGGACATATACACCGCCTTCTCTGCCAAGGGATTTGATATAATATGGGCGCTGTCTACCCTCAAAAACTTCTACGACAATAACTGTCTTACCATCAACCGTCTGTAAAGTAATATCCGGGATAATAGCCGGTTCACAGCTATCTGATACGGCATTAGCAATGGCATCCATTTTCTTGAACACATCTTCGTTGTCAAAGCCAACCACTTCTCTGGTTTTATCAGCAATTCCAAAAATGATTTTTCCTCCGGTTCCATTTGCAAAGGCAATCACAGACTTCATATATTTAATACTTTTCTCTGGCAGGCTCTCTTTAAACTCTACATTTTTAGACTCTCCTGCAAGAATTTCTTCTATGGTCATCACAACACCTCGCTCTCAATTCGCTACGCAATGCATAGCTCCTTTACTTTATTTTAGCCAAAACATTCTTGAAAATTGCATAATTCTTCTTCACACCATCATCCAGATCAATCGAAATTATCTGATTGGCAAGGTGATGAATCTTTTCTACAACCGTTTCTTTTTCATAAAGCATTACTTTGTGTTAATATCCAATATTTCTCTCACAGCATCCAGCAATGCATAATAAAGATAGCAGTCTCTCACGCGTGCCGCGGGATGTGAAAAGGAAATAACAACCATGGAATCTTCTTTAAAATACCAAACTCCACGAGTGGTCATCTTCCAATCCACCTGCTTGTTTTGGAAGCAGGCATCAACAAATGCGCTCTCCGTTCCGCAGCAAATCACAAGCTCAGGAACGTAGATTGCAAGCTGCTGCCGTAGAATATCTGTATTGTTAAGCGCAGCAGTATAAACCTCATTCTCATCCGAGACATAGCTACCAGATGTCTTCTTAACATTGATTGCGCAAATTTGGGGAAGCATCTTCTCCCGTCTGCTCCAGCAATCTTTTTCTAATTCTGACCACGGTATCTCCTGCTGAATATTAAGAATGCCTTCTGTCCATCTTGCAATATTGTCCCAGGTTGGATCGTGCTCGCGATCTCTGCCACCACTCTGCAGATGATCGCATAGACTCCAACCTGAACCACCATTAACCTCTTTCAACACATACATGATACGATAGCGCGCCGATGTGTACTGTGATTCATCCGGGACACCATCTATGATAATTGAGGGATCAGACCGCCGCAACTCATCAAACAGTTCTTTCTGCTGCCTTGCAATACTCATAGTACTCATTCCCTTCACTTACAAATATTGCTTGAATACCTCCAGTATAATTTAAAATAATTCATTTTACCAGTTCTTCTTTTCCTTACTGCTGTCATACTGAGATTTTCTCTCTTCGACCATCTTCACGAACCATTCTACCATTGCCGGGTCCTGATGTGAGAAAAAGGCACTGGTAGCCGTATCTAACTGCGCGATCTGCTTCATGTCATCCTCTGAGAGTGTAAAATCAAAAACATTGAAATTCTCTATCATACGTTCCTTGTGAACAGATTTTGGAATCACGATAACACCCCTTTGGATGTGCCAGCGAAGCATGACCTGTGCTGTTGTCTTACCGTATTTTTCACCGATTTGTTTCAGGACTTCATTCTCAAACAGACCATTTCTTCCCTCTCCAAACGGAGCCCATGCTTCCAGTCTGATCTCATATTTATCCATCCACTTCTTCAACTCTGCCTGCTGGTTGAGAGGATGCACTTCCATCTGATTGACCATTGGCTTTATTCTTGTAAAATTGGCAAACTCTACCATACGGTCTACATAGTGGTTAGATATGCCGATTGCACGAAGCTTACCTGCTTCATATAGTTCTTCCAGTGCTCTCCAGGCGCCATAAGTATCACCAAACGGCTGGTGCAGAAGCATCAGATCAAGATAATCGGTTCTGAGTTTCTCCATGGATTCCAGTACGGACTTCTTGCATTCTTCATAGCCAAAATGCTCGATCCATACCTTAGATGTCAGGAAAATCTCTTTTCTGTCAATCCCTGATTTCTCAATAGCAGAACCAACCTCTTCCTCATTAAAATAACTCTGTGCAGTATCAATGCTGCGATATCCTACAGAAAGTGCATCTAATACACATCTCTCACATTCATCCTTCGTCACCTGATACACACCATAACCTAACTGTGGCATTTTCACACCATTATTTAATTCAACATATTCCATAGCTCTTTCATTCCTTTCCAAACAAATTGACATTTGCTTATCGTTACATTATAGTTATATCAGTCGGTAGTAGCTACCGGTCAACAATTTTTTCACACCTTGTCGAAAAAAGGAGCATCACTATGTATTCCATGAAAGAAGCCTGCGAATTAACAGGCATGACTTATGAAAATCTGAAATTCTACTGTAAAGAGGGGCTTATACCGAATGTAAAACGTGACAGTCGAAACTATCGTGTATTTGATGAGCATGATATTAAGTGGATTCAGAGTCTGAACTGCCTGAAAAACTGCGGTATGACCATTACTGAAATGAAAGAATATCTGGCTCTTTGCCTCGAAGGGGAACCTTCTATTCCCGCCAGAAAAGATATTCTTGCGCACAAAAAAGAAGCCCTGCTCCAATCCATCCAAAAGCTTCAGGAAGCTATTGATTATATAGACTGGAAGCAGAACTTCTATGATGATGTTTTGTCTGGGAAAGCCAAATATTACAGCAATCTAATCGGTCACTCTAACTCGAAATAACTGCCATATAACCTGTTGTATCACTTGTGCCTGTTCTTCTGTCACTTTTCCACCTGGCATACCAAAGGTATGAGATACCGGAACTCCTAAACCTTCGGGACTTTCATTAAAAATATATGCATACAGCAGACATGCCGCAATATAATTTCCTATATTGTTCTGATGTCCATAGTCTCCACCTTTTTCTGGAGCTATATAAGGATTCACAGAAAGTCCACAACGTTTTCTAAGTGCTGCATATCCCAGGCATACCGGCAGTACATCTGTGTCTTTACCCAGTTCTTTTGTCAGATACTTATACCACTTTGCATTTTCATCTGCCATTTCTTCACTGGTCAATGTCAGCAGGAATTCCTGTCCCTCTTTGTTGTAAACATCTCCTGCCTTCCCCGGCTTCCATGGCTTTGGTGACATACTCTGAAGGAATCCATATTGATAGGCATGTGGAGCCCAGAGAAGCATCCGTCCTGCTTTTCCCTGTACCTTCTCATGTAAAAGCCTGGCTCCTTGCAGCATCTGCTGTCTGTATTTATAATCTGTTGCCCCAACTTCGCCGCTATAGGTTTCCACTGCTTCATTACTGTTTCCGGCTACAATAAAATAGTCATAATACTCATTGCCATCTATGAGTTTTTCACACTGCTTTGCCCGTTCTTCGCAGCCTTCTACCAGACCTGCATAATGTGCAATTCCTGTTCCACCCCAGTAGCTGTAAGCTATTCTTGCATTCCATCCACCCATTTTGGCTAATTCCCGAAAATAATAATAGGAACTGTCCCACAATCCTGTAAAGCTATGACCACAGAATGCTATTTTAGGACCTCTGGCAATAAAGCTGATATTTACCTCTACTGTATTTTCCTTCAATCGAAAAGTGATCTGTTTTCTCCACTTTTCATCAGAATCTGTGTCAGGCCATACCAGCGCATCATGAGGCTCTCCTTCATAAATCCCCGTATCTTCATGGAAAAGACTGGTATCTATATTTTGACGTTTTCCCTCGTAATATCCAAAGGAATGAAATTCCTGCCGCTTTACCCCCGTCTTTTCCTGATGCTGCTTTTCTGCCCACTCAGAAAAGCTATGGATCGTGTTGATATGATAAGAGCGCTCTTTTCCGTCTTCCACTATCTGAACATCCAATTCATTCAGTTCAAAGGAATTGCTGTTATAGATGACAATACCTCTTTCAAACTTATCAGGTTTTACCTGTAAACCATAACATTTATTTTTTTTCATCATATATTTGCTTATTTAATGAATCCAACCTGCTTGCTGATAATTTCTATCTGCTCATCCTTTTTCTGATTGTACTCTACTTTCTTCTCTTCAAAATAGTTTCTTCCATAAGAGTCAATAGATACGATCAGAGGACCGAACTCTTTTACATGACAATGCCATAAAGTCTCCGGCATTCCCAGATCTTTCCACTGTGCCTCTACGATCTCTTCTACCTCAACAGCCGCTACTACAGCATTTCCGGCTGGAAATACGCAATGAATGGCGCCGAAATCTTTACAGGCTCTTTCCGTATTTTCTTTCATTCCACCCTTACCAACGATGACGCGGACACCAGTAGTCTCTACGAATTCGTATTCAAACTTTTCCATTCTCATAGAGGTAGTTGGACCTACAGAAACCATCTCGTACTTCTCATCTCCCAGAGGACGGATGATAGGACCTGCATGCAGGATTGCTGCATTTCTGACATCTACAGGAATCTCTCTTCCTTCCTCTACAACACGACGATGTGCTACGTCACGACAGGTTGTGATGTCTCCTGTCAGATATACAATATCACCAATATGAATATCTTTCAAATCCTCTGCGGATATTGGTGTTACCAGAATTTTCTTACCATCTTTTACTTCTACTGCCATTATGATTCTCTCCCTTCTGTATTAGTTCTCTTCCTTGTATTCAAAACCAGTATGTGTATCTACTGTAAAGTTCAGGTCTTTATCAAATACGATATGTCCTCTTCTGTGACTCCAGCATCCCACGTTTACGGCTACACCAATTGCAGACGGATGACGGGCTGTGTTCTCGATATTAACGCCCATAACAGAATAGTGACCACCCATACCCTGAGGTCCCAGACCAATCGCATTGATACCGTCTTCCAGTAACTGCTCCATTTTGGCTGCATTTGCATTGTCATTGTGAGAGCCTACAGGTCTCATCAGCGCTTTCTTGGAATTTAATGCTGCTGTCTCAACAGAAGTACCAACACCCACACCTACTAACAATGGAGGGCAGGCATTCAGACCATAAGAAGTCATTCTGTCCAGTACAAACTTGGTCACACCTTCATATCCTTCACCGGGCATCAGAACAGTAGCATTGCCGGGAAGTGTACAACCGCCGCCAGCCATATAAGTATAAATCTCGCACTGGTCAGAGTTGGGAACAATATCCCACCATACAGTAGGAGTTCCTTTTCCTACATTTTTACCAGTATTGTACTCATCAAAAGTCTCTACAGAATTATGACGTAGGGGAGTAGCAAAAGTAGCCTGTACTACAGCCTCTTTTAATAACACCTCCAGATCATCGATCAGAGGGAACTTCGTGCCGCATTTTACCCAGAACTGCAATACACCTGTATCCTGACAGGAAGGGCGATTCAGTTTCTGAGCCAGCTCCTGATTGCGGAACATGGTATCATAGATAACCTTGGTCATTGGTGTATCTTCCTTATCTCTCAGTTCCTGTAATTTTGCAATGACATCATCCGGCAGTTTCTTAGCCGTAAATCCTACGAACTGTGCCATAATATCGGTCAGTTTCTTTACTTGTGCTTCATTTGACATATTTTTATCCTCCAAATTCTTTTTTATAATGGTACTACCATGCTTTTACGGATAGAATGGAAAAGCAATCGGTAATATAATCATGCTGATAACTGTTGCAATAACGATCAATGGCATTCCTGACTTTACGTAATGCATAAATTTGTAATTGCCGGCTCCGACCACCATTGTATTGGCAGGCATACCAATAGGTGTTGCGTATGCGCAGGAACCTCCGATAACACACGCCATCAGAACTGCTCTGGGATCTGCTCCCATTCCCTGTGCTATAGAGACACAGATAGGTGCCATCAGGGCTGTTGTTGCTGTATTGGACATGAAATTCGTCATGATACAGCACAGAATGAATACTACAAAGGTAAATAATATCGGAGAAGGATTTGCTCCCAATGCTCCTATCACCTTATCCGCGATCAATTCGCCGGCTCCTGTAACCTCCAGTGCCTTTGCTAGCGAAAGCGTACCGCCGAACAGAAAAATTGTCTTCAGATCAATGGATTTGAGAGCATCTTTTTCCGAAATGACACCGGTAAGAATCAGCAAAACTGCACCGATACAACCTGTAACACAAAGCTTTACGCCTATCTCTTCTTCAAAGATCATGCCGACCAGAGTAACGATCAGGATTACCAGAGACAATACCTTCTTCCACTTGGGAACTCTACTGAAATCCTGTGATTCATCAAAAATGGAATCTCCTGTATCCACTGTGTCATGATCCGGCAGAATCTTAAATCCAATCGTAGCATAGAACAAAATGCCAACAATCAGAATTGGTAAACCTACAATCGCATACTCGAAGAAACCGAATTTCAATCCCAATGGTTCCAGGGCAGATTGTGCGATCATATTGCCCGGCGCACCAATCAGAGACAGATTACCTCCCATTGCCGCTGCAAATACCAAGGGCATTAAAAGTCTCGATCTCTTATATCCTGATTTTGCTGCAATTCCTATTACTACTGGAATCAGGACTGCTGCTGTACCGGTATTGGACAGAAATCCACTCATAACTCCCACGATCACCATAATAGCTACAATCAGTCCACGCTCCGTCTTGGCAAATTTCGTTACCAGACTTCCTATCTCATTAGCCATCCCTGTCTCGAACAGGGCTCCTCCTACAATGAACATGGCTACAAACAGAATCACGTTGCTGTTGATAAAACCATTAAAAGCGTCACTTACACTCAACACGCCGGTAATCACAAGACCAATACAGACAATCATGGATGTCAGACCAAGTGGAATCTTCTCTGTGACAAACATGACTATGGCAAATGCCAGAAAAATTAATGTAATGACTGCTGGACTCATAAAAAACCTCCTTCTCTGTTTTTTCTTTGTGACTACAGCATATCTCATTTTCAGTATAATGTACATTTCATATACTTGACGTCAGCATAGGTTTTTCCTATACTGGAATTACAGAATAACTTGCTAAAGATTGGAGGCTTTTTCTATGACACTGACACAATTGGAATACTTTTGTATGGTATGCCGCTACCGTAGCATTACCAGGGCTGCTGATGCGCTCTTTGTCTCACAGCCGACCATATCCACATCCATCCGTGATCTGGAAAAGGAATTTCACCTGAAGCTTTTTAATCATGGGAAAAACAGGATTTCCCTCACCAAAGACGGGGAAGCTTTCTACCAGAAAGCAGAATATATCCTGAAACAGACGCAGGAGCTATACACCGATTTTTCAAACAGTGAGGAAAACCGTCATCCATTGCGTATTGGTATTCCTCCTATGATCAGTACCGTGTTTTTCCCAAGAGTTACAGATCAGTTTCAGGAACAGTACAATATCCCGATCCAGCTTCTGGAATACGGTTCTATTCGCGCCCGTACATTGGTGGACAATGAACAGTTGGACGTGGCAATGGCAAATATGGATTTTTACAATCTGGATAAATACAACAGTTATGTGATGATGGAAGACCGATATGTCTACTGTGTCTCCAGGACTCACCGTTATGCCGGTGAAAAAGAAATTACAATGGAAATGTTAAAAGATGAGCCGATTATCTTATTTAATACAGACTCTGTTCAGACGCAGACGGTAATCACCCGCTTTCGTTCTGCGGGAATTACTCCTAATGTTCATATGTATTGCAGTCAGTTGACCACAGTTCTTAACTTCGTCCGTGGAAGTAAGTGTGGCGCGTTTCTGTATTCCTCTATTGCTGCCAACCCCAGAGATTTCGTGGAAATTCCCGTTACCCCGGAGATTACCAGCAAATTTGGAATCATATGGAAAAAGGGCATTTTTGTGCCGGATCAACTGACTAAATTCGTAAATTTTATAAAAACTTATGATGTAACACCTTATTTACCAAAACTTTAATCCTATAATAAGGAATGCCCTTTCTCGCAGATTTCATAGATTTCATCATATTTTTCTTCTATATATGGCTTGACCTTCTGGGTTCTGTCGGCTTTCATCCTCTTGTATACAAAGTATGGCAGAATCCATCCCACAATAGCAGGTATCGCCAGTAGAATACATAACCAGATGATAGGGGGTGTCGCAGTTACTGCAAATACAGAGCCTGCCATAAATGCTGTTCCCACGATGCCAATGGAAAGTGATACAATCATTGCTGTACTGGTCTGAGATTTTTGCAGTGAATCAATTTCCTCCATATCTGCCTCAAAATGGCGCTGCAACCTGGTAAGCTCCACTTTATTTATAAGCTTGCGATTGCGTTTTAGTTTCAAGGTTACGCTTCCACCATTTTCCTGTGGTGGAAAGTTCTCATCCTGCTGCCAGCCAAAATTTTCGTAACAATCCAGATAAAAGGATGCCTTATCTTCTTTTACATTCAGTTCTTTGTATTCATACGAAGTGAACTCTCTTTGCGCTCTCAGGTTGTCATTCTCCACTTCTATCACCTCTTCTTTATTCATTCTCTTTTTCCAGTGTCACGGTAAATACAGAACCTTTTCCAGGAGTACTCTCTACTGTGATTGTTGCATCCGACAGCTCTATAATTCTCTTTACCAGTGCAAGTCCAAGTCCATTTCCCAAAGTAGCATGGCTTTCGTCTCCCTGATAAAATTTGTCAAAGATGTGCTTCTTCACTTCATCCTTCATACCACATCCCGTATCCGCCACAGAAATTGTGACACTCGTGTCATTACTTATCTGTGACAACGTGATCGTGCCTCCATCCGGTGTAAATTTGATGGCATTGGACAGAAGATTATTCCAGACAAGCTCCATGAGTCCCGGATCAGCTGCTATATATGCACTGTCTTCCATCTCAACATTCAGCTCTATGTTCTTTTCTTCCCAGCTCTCTTCAAACTGTACAGCACATTCACAAAGCTGCGCACATACGTCATACTTTTCCACCGCAGGGCTGATAGTCTGTTTCTCCAGCTTGTTCAATTTCAGCATATTCTGGATGAGGTTGGACATTCTCTTACTGGAATTTATAATATTATTAACACATTCCTGCTGCTTATCATTTAACTCCTGTCTCTGCAAGATCTGCGCATTGCTGTATATCACAGCCAAGGGAGTCTTAAATTCATGGGATACATTGGAAAAGAAATCTGTTTTCAGCGTCTCGATACTTCCCAGTTCTTCTACCATTTTGTTGAAATGAATCAGCATTACATCCAGATAATCCAGCTTATCCGCTGTATGAACAGGCGCTACATATACGGAAAAGTCACCTTCTGCTACCCGTTTCGTTGCATTTGCAAGCTTATGCATCGGTTCCTCATATGCCTTTCTAATCTCTCTTCTGGTAAACACTGTCAGCCCTGCTGCCACCAGCCCCCAATACAGAAGCGGAACTGCCGACTGCATCACATCATTCCATCCCAGTTCATTCATTCCAACGATCAATCCCGTATGAATCCCCGACATCAAAAGCAACACAACAAAAAACACAATAAACAGTGAAGGTGGAAAAAGCTCATTTTTTACCTTTTGTTCTATTTCATTTTTCATAATACTACCGCCTTATATCCCAGTCCTCTTACTGTTTTGATTTCAAATCCATCACAGGCAGAGAACTTATCTCTGAGTTTCGTAATATACACATCTACCGCTCTAAGGCTCGTATCTGTTTCCAATCCCCAGAACTCATCCATAAGCTGTGCCCTGGTAAATGTCTTTTTCGGATAGGAAAGTAATTTATACAGGATATTAAATTCTCTCGTTGCAACCGGTATCTCTTCTCCGTTCACTTCAGCAGTCATTGCGTCTGCATCCAGCACCAGATTTCCGATAGTAAGCTTGCGTTCCATCTCAATGTTGGCACGACGAAGCAACGCTCTTACACGCATTTCCAGTTCTGCAAGCTCGATGGGTTTTACCATATAGTCATCTATTCCAAGCTGGAAGCCTTTTTGCTTTGATGGCAGATCATCCTTTGCCGACATAAAAAGAATAGGAATATGCTTATTTACCTCTCTGACTTTTCCGGCAAATTCAAAGCCATCCACTTCCGGCATCATGATATCTGAAATAATCAGGTCATACAGATTATTATACAGTTCGTCAAATGCATCATTGGCATTTAATACGCCTTTTGCCTCAAATCCTCCGTCATTGAGCCAGGTACATACTGTTTTATTTAACTTCTCATCATCATCAACTACCAGAATATGTATCATTCGATCCGCCTCCAGATTCTTTTTATATGCAATCATAAAAAGTTTTTGTTTACCTAATATTTGAGTTTTGTTTCAGAATTGTTAATTCGCTATTTTTTCTTCATAACGATTATTTTGTTTGAAATATTTCTGACCGCCGGGATCTTGCCAATCAGATGATAGATCGGCATCATTTTTTTCATGCCTTCTACCAGACTAACCTCTGTTATACAGGTAAAAGCCGGAAGAAGCTTTGAAAGTTCTCTTCCATTTCTGACTCCCCATGTGAATTTGGCATTGCTTCCCTCTATTGATTTTTCTTTTATATGGCTCACTACAAAAGGCGACATCGTTTCGATCAGCACTGTAGCATTCTGAAAAGCTGACTCAATAATACTGAATATCTGTCTGATGTCCGGCTCACTTAAATACATGGATAGCCCTTCGATCACAACTAACACATTCTCCCCATTGTATGTCATTTCATCTGTATAAGATGCGTCCATTGCTGATTTTGCAATCTGAAAAATTGGTCCATTTTCTTTCAGGAACTGGCTTCTTATCTGCATTGTCTCCGGCAGGTCAATATTGTACCAACGCAAATATTTTCCCTGCATCCGGTAACATCTGGTGTCCATTCCACATGCGATATTTACCACGATTGTATTGGGATTTTCCTGCAAATACTGCTCTACCATATGATCCAGCACGATTGTCCTTGCAATGACACCATATGACATTGCCTTATCCTGATCTGCCTTTGAGAAATCATAATCCAGCTTTGATACAATCTCCATTGCCATATCATCCCTGATTTTTGCATCCTTTTTCCCTGATTCCTTTGCCCTTGCATACAAAGTCTGAATCATAGTCTCCGGTACACCTGTTACATTTACTTTTTCTTTCATTCTGATACCCCCATTTGCTACGTTATCAAAAAAGCTCCATAGCTGTTTGCTATGAAGCTTTCCACTTTTATGTTAGTCTATTCTAACCATTTTGTCAACTGTATGACTCTACTTTATTAAATCTCTCCAACAAGATATTCCTGTCTGCCGTCTCTCAAGAATACGGGCAGTGTATCAATAGGTGCATCACAGTACAGCTTCTGACCTCCGGCATAGGATTTACCGTCTCTGGCACTGATCCACTCGGCGCCCTCCGGCAGGTAGACTTCTCTGCCTTTTGCTCCTTCATGGCATACAGGGGCTACCAGAATATCGGCTCCATACAGGTACTCATCTGTAACATCCCAACATGCCTTGTCCTGTGGAAATTCATAGAAAAGGGCACGAATAACCGGGCTGCCATTCTCATGGGCTTCTTTCATAAGCTCTCTGGTGTAGTCACGCATCTTTTCCCTGATGAAAATGAACTTCTTCATGATCTCATAGTTCTCTTCACCATAGCTCCAGATCTCATTGTCTGCACCAGTCCATTCTCTGACCTCTCCAGCCTTGTTGATGATCTGCTGCCCCGGCTGTCTGCATCCATGGATTCTCATAACAGGACAGAACGTTCCGAACTGGAACCATCTGATCAGCAATTCCTTAAACTCCGGCTTATCTACCCAGCCGCCGTGGAATCCACCGATATCTGTTGTCCACCAGGGAATACCTGACAATCCCATATGGATTCCTGCACAAATCTGTTTACGGAAGTCCTCATAGGTTGACATAATATCTCCTGACCATACAAGTGCTCCATACTTCTGACTTCCTGCCCAGGCACAACGAATGAGGTTCACGATGTCCTTTTGTCCATTGGACTGCTGTCCTTCATAGAAAAGTCTCGCATACTCCCTTGGATAGATATTTCCCACCTTTTCTACAGGTCCTGCATAATAGCGATACGTCTGATACTCATAAGTGCCAAACTCCGGCTCTGCCTCATCCAGCCAGAAGGTGTTGATTCCAAGGTCAGCATAATTCTTCTTACATTTATCCCAGACATACTCTCTTGTCCTTGGATTGGTCGCATCCATAAAAACATTATTGCCATGGAATACCATCTGTACATCAATGCCTGAATTGCTCTTCACCAGAAGTCCCTGCTGCTTCATCTCCTCATAATTCTCACTACGCCAGTCAATCTGCGGCCAGATGGATACCATCGTTTCTATTCCCATCTCATGAAGCTTTGCCACCATTTCGCCGGGATGCGGGAAATATTCTTCATCAAAACGGTAATCGCCACACCTTGGCCAGTGATAATAGTCAATGACAATCACATCAACTGGAATGTTTCTCTTCTTATACTCACTTGCGATATCAAGCACCTGCTGCTCATTATAATAACGAAGCTTGCACTGCCAGAAGCCAAGACCATATTCAGGCATCATAGGCGCCTTGCCGGTGACTTCTGCATAATTCTTCTCAATATCACCCGGCCGTTCCCCTGCTGTGATCCAGTAATCCAGCTGGTCAGTAGACCATGCTTCCCATTCTGTTGTATTTGTACCAAAATGCACTTCGCCTACTGCCGGATTGTTCCACAGAAATCCGTAGCCCAGACTGGACACATAGAAAGGAACGCTCGCTTGGGAATTACGGTGTGCCAGTTCCAGATTGCAGCCCTTTAGATTCATTCGCTCCTGCTGGTACTGCCCCATTCCATACAGCTTCTCCTTGTCATTGGACTGGAAAGACGCTTTCAGGTAGAAGCTGCCACCTGCCAATGACCTGAAATATCTTGCTTTCAGGCACAATGCACCACCATTTGGAATCTCCTGCAAGAGTACTTCACCTTTTTCATTATAAAAGGTAATCTGAAGCGCATTGCCCCAGCCCTGTCTGTACAATACTGCCTTAATCTTGCCGTTTGTGATCTCGGCGCTGTCCTCTCCCTGAATGGAAATCACAGCATCATGAACTGCCACTTCTTCTGTCAGGGCGCTGCACTCCTCACTGATCTCACCAAGCACTCTGCTGCGAACACGCAGACTATCCTGTCCCCATGCCTCGACCTGCACAGTCTCTCCATTGTAGCGAAAAATCAGCTTGCCATCACGTTCTTCAAAATACTGCATTTTGAATCCTCCTTTTACGCTTTTCTTATAAATATCATAGCAGTCGTAGGGAGGATTTTCAAATGTTTCTTGCATGTTGAAGCATATAACTTACCCTTTGACACCTCCGGCAACCAATCCATTCTGAATGAACCGCTGTAAGCACATAAATACAATCATGATCGGCAGTGAAGATATAACAGCTGCCGCTGAAAATAGCGTCCAGTGCGCTGCAAACTGATCACTGATAAATGACTGTAAGCCCAGGGCAAGTGTCATTTTACCCGGTGTCTGCAAAAATATCGAGGTAATCACATATTCGCTGTAGGTTGCGATAAAGGAAAACAGGAAAATAACAGCTAATTGCGGCATTGCAAGGGGTATGATAATCTTATAAAATACCTGAAATTCATTTGCCCCGTCTACCATCGCTGCCTCATCCAATTCCACCGGAAGTCCATCTATGTAAGATTTTAACAGCCATATATTATAAGCACTGCCTCCAGCCAGTACAAAAATAAGCGCTATGCTGCTATCCACCAGTTCAAATTTATAGATCAGGATATAATATCCGGCTACCGCCATACTGTTTGGAAAGACCTGTAATACCAGCAGGGACATCAAACCATACTTTCTCCCGACAAATCTAAGTCTGGCAAAAGCATACGCTGCCAGAGAAGTCAGAATCAGTTGAATAACTGCCACAATAAAGCAGAATTTTAACGAATTAAACACCCATATTGTAAAGTCAGTTTCCCGAAATAATGTCACATAATGCTCTATGCTGAATTTATCAGGGAATAGAGAAGACAGAAAGAAGCTGTCACCTGCTGAAAAAGAGGACATTACAATCCACACTACAGGGAACAGAACCAGAATCATGGTAATCCAGATCACCACTCTGCTTCCCCACAGAGTTCTCATTTCTGAGGCTGTTATTTTCTCTGTATTTTTCATTTAATCAACCTCCTTGAATGAGCCGGACAAATGCATATTGACCAATGTAAATGTCCCGACAATAATAAAGATCAATACACTAAAAGTCGCTGATAATTCATAGCGGTTCGACCAGGTTGTCATTTTATAGGTCGTACTCGCCAGTATATCCGTATAACCTGCGAACTGATTATCGACTCTTGCCGGTCCTCCCTGCGTTATCATGTATATATTTCCAAAGTTATTGAAGTTCGCTGCAAAAGAGGAAATGACTAGAGGAATTGACAGCTTTGTTACCATTGGCAGTGTAATACTCTTGAAGCACTGAAACTTCGATGCGCCATCCATCTTGGCAGCCTCATAATATTCTGTTGAAATAGCCTGCAGACCACCAAGACACACGTTCATCATATATGGAAAACCCAGCCAGACATTTACAATGATCAGCCCCACTCTTGCCCAAAACGGATTGGTAAGCCACGGTACATTCCATGCAACTCCAAGCATATGCAACAGGTTATTGATGCCACCGTACTGCTCATTTAACAGCCCCTGCCATGCAAGAATCGCAATCGTAGACGGCAGCGCCCATGGTACAATTAATACTGCCCTGTATATTTTGGACTCTTTCATATGCGGATTATTCAATAAAATAGCAAGTATCAATCCCATAGCATATGCGCCTGCCGTGCTGAGCACTGCAAAGCACACCGTCCAGCCAAGAACCGGGAAGAACACACTTTTGATACTTCCTGAAAAAACTGTCCGGTAATTCTCCCATCCTACATAACTATAATCATTCAGATGGTACATATTATAATTGGTAAAAGACAAAATTACCGTATAAATAATCGGCAGACATGTTACCAGTAAAATGGAAATCAATGCCGGTGCCAGATATGTGTAGCCCAGGGCATTCTTTTTCTTTCTCATACCATCACTACTTTCCTGAATTCATTAACTCAATTGCTTCTTTAAGCTGAATGACCATGTTATCTGCTGCCTGTTGTGCAGTCTGTTCTCCTGACCACATAGATCTGATATTATTGGTATGAATACTCCAGAGCTGCCCCATCTCAGAAACAGTCGGCATCGGCTCTCCGTTATTGATCTGTGCAATAAAAGCCTGTGTATATTCATTACTCTGTATTTCAGCTAACTCCTGATCTGCAAGCTTGGCAGGGATTCTGTCACCTGCTTCATACAGATCCAGTGCTCCATTTTCAATCAGATACTGTATGAAATTCCACACCTGCTCCTGCTTGTCACTGTTATTGCTTACAAAGCTTACCTGTGTTCCTACCGGGGTAACAAAAGGCTGCCCGTGAAAAGTCGGCATTTCTGAAATTGCAAACGGTGTCTGTGCAGAGGTAAATCCATCAATATCCCAGGGACCGCCAATATAATATGCACATTTTCCATTCTGGAAGTTACTTCTTGCTATATCCGCTGTCACATCAGCAGTAATGAGATTATATTCATTGCACAAAGCATCAATAAATTCATATGCTTCTACAGCACCTTCATTGGCAAGTCCAATATCTGTAGTATCATATGTACCGTCTTTATACTGGAAAATATATCCTCCGCAAGCCCTTACAAATCCAAGATCATAATAAATACTGGTTGCATCAAACTGCACACCACCATCCTGTACCGCCTGCTCTACCAGTTCTTCCCAGGTTTCCGGAACCTTTGATACCATCTCTGTGTTATAGAACAATGCTGTCGTTTCCACGGAAAGCGGCGCTGCATATCTTTTCCCATCTACATAGCATGCCTGTATCGCTGCATCTGAGAAATCACTGTCTGTATACAATTCCTGTGGAACTTCTGCGGCAAGCCCTGCATTCACATAATCTGCAAGCTGATCATTTGGAATACCTACTACAGCATCTGGTCCAGAAGCACTCTTTACTGCCTGCGCAAACTGCTGAACGGATGGAGACTGATGAAGCACTTCTACCTCATAACCGTTCTTTTCTCCCCATTCATCTGCGTATTTTTGAAGTGTATCTACTTCTACACTCATATTTGTCCAAATGACAATCCTGGAATCCGTTTTGCCAGCGCCACAGCCTGTCAATGTACCAACTGCCATCAATGTGCAGAGTATTGTTATGATTATCTTATTTTTCATAGATTTTCCCTCACCTACATCGTTTTCATATTTAACAACGCGCTGTTTGCATTTCCTTTTTCATCGAACAAAGCCATATTCGCCATTGCATTTCCAGCTACTACCTTATCCTTCATATACATACTTCCACTTTTACTTGCCCATGTACAGTCTGGAATCGGCAGCCATGCAGGCTCCCAATAAAAGACACCAATTCCTCTTGCATCTTTTACTTTTCTCACTGTTGCAAATAAATCCCTCAAAAAGGCTTCCTGTCCTTCCTGCGTTGCCGGATACCCTGTTATTTTCTCATGTTCCTTGGAATATACAATTCCTCTACAGCCAAATGTCTCTGTCGTATATCCTATGGAGGTCTCGGCAACCAGCACATCCTTATCATATCTGCTGCTGATATCATTCATATTATCCAGAAGAAGCTCTAAACCTCCATTCCAGTGTGGATAATAGGACATTCCAATGATATCATAATCAAGCTCATAAGGTGCAATCTGGTCAAACCACTGCCGATACATCTGATTGTCTGTTCCAAAATCCAGATGTAATACTATTTTAGCATCCGGGCATTCTTCGCGCACTCCCTTAATGCCGGATTTTAAAAGCTGTGCCATGTTTTGTGTCCGCTCTACATAACCATCAGGCCAAAGCAAACCCTTCGTAATTTCATTTCCCACCTGAACCATTCTAGGTACAAGCTTCTGATTTTTTAATGTCTTGAGAGTATCCAGTGTATGTAGATACACTGCTGTTTCCAGGGCTTCACCACTTAGCTCCCGCCAGGCTTTTGGTTTTACCTGTTTGGCTGGATCTGCCCAGAAATCACTATAATGAAAATCCAGCATAAAGTCCATGCCACATTCCATCGTTCTTCTTGCAATTTCGATAGTGGTCTGCAAGTCATTGCCTCCGCCTCCATAAGAATTGCCCTTTTCATCATATGGATCAGGCCATATCCTGATTCTCACCATATTGGTTCCACACTCTCGCAGCAAATGGAATAAGTCTTCTTCCTTGCCATTTAAACGATAGGAGGCTCCATAATGCTCTAACTCTTTCACCATGGAAATATCCATGCCCTTAATAAATTCCATGCTTACTCCTTTACCAGTGAAATATCGTCAATCGTTCCCCAGCCACCTGGCGCTGTTGAAACACGAACACCTACTGTAATCTCTCCGTCTGTTGGAGTAAGTCCTGAAAGCTCTGCTGTATACCAGTTGACATATCCATTCAGTTCCCCTTCCGTTCTCAACTCTTCTCCATCAACAATTGCATAAAAATATACTGTTGCGTTATCATCCCCGGCTGCCTCTCCCTGAATGTGTGCGGTCAGCTTATAGGAACCTTCCTCCAGTCCACTTACCTTCTGTTCTGCATAGAAATCCACATTGCTGCTTCCAGAATAAAAGTGCAGAGATTGCACACCTTCAAAACAATCTGTATCACGATCATATATGTTCAATTCTTCCGTCACATTGTCAATATTGGTCACTGTCCATCCTGTGAAATCTGCTTCCTCGAAGCTGCCATTCACCAGATAGTTGCCATTTGCATCTGCGGTTGCCTTTACCGCAGCTGATTTTCCACAGCCTGTCAATGCTGCTATCATTCCTGCTGCCATAACTGCTCCCAATAATTCCTTTTTCATAAAACCTCTCCCTTCGCATGATAAAGTTTGAATTAATTATTTACTTGTATTTTAGTAAATTATTTACTTGTTCAAAATGTACCACCGATGAAGTATAATGTCAAGACATATCATGTCAATTTTCACTATATTGCCAAATATGGTTATCCCATTTTGTATATAATATCTAATTGAAACAAAAAAAGAGATGCCATAATGACATCTCTACATTTACTAACAACTTTTGCGAAAAACAGGTATCCCATTTACAAAAACCAGCTTCGTCACCCTGCCTCCAGATAAAACACGACTCCTTAGCAAATCAAGCGCCGTCTCACAAATACAGGGGATATCAATATGAATCGTTGTTAGTGGCGGTGACAGATATTTCGCTATATTTACATCATTGATACTAAATAATGCTATCTGTTCCGGCACTTGAATACCACCTTCATTCAACGCCTGCAATACCCCGACTGCCAGTGTATCACTCGCTATGCACAGCGCCGTAGGCAAGGACTCCTTTTTCAATAATTCCTTTCCCATCCGGTATCCGTCATCCACTGTAAATTTATCTGAGATTAATATATATTCCTCATTCAGACATTTATAATATGCTGTACTCTGCCGGAAAGACCATTCTCTGACATCCATAGAAGGCATGCCTGTGTCAATATTACGGTCACTGCCCCCTATAAAACCAATCTTCTTATGTCCTTTCTCTACAAAATAATCAACCATTTGCGTTACAAAGGAATCCATGTTTGGTTTCACAGCATCAAAGAGCTTTTCATCCGGGGAAGTTCCGATAAATACGCCTTTTTTACATATTTTGTACAGTTTGTTGATTTCTTTTCTGGTCAGCCAGCCCACTGCGATAAAAGCAGTCAGATCTTTTGGAATGGCATCCATTCCATCCTTTCTATCATATATACTTAGCTGGATGTTCATTTTCTTCGCCTGTTTTACGATTTCTTCCCGGACTCCGTGATAAAAAACATCCTCCAACTCATCCTCATTATCTGTAAAGTATAATAATGCTACATTCTCTATCTTAGGATAAATCACTCTCTTCTTATATCCGATCTTCTCTGCTGTCGCAAAAATAGCCTCTCTCGTCTCATCACTGACAGATATTCCCTCATCATAATTCAATACCCTGGAAACCGCTGCACTCGATACACCAACTATTTCTGCAATTTCCTTTATCGTAGCCATACCAATCCCTCATTCCTGCCTGCGCTCTTCGTGTTTGTAAAGCAATCTCCTATACACATCCATTTCGCAAAACACATAGTTATTAGTAATAATTTTACATAAATATTTTACCTTGTCAAACACTTACTGTGATTATTGCAGAATTTCTCCAATATTCCCATCTATACAAATCGACTGTCTCTGTATTTCTGCGGGTGCTGCCGCCTGTCCATAGTTCAGGCAGATGTATGTTGCCTTGGGATTAGCCGCTGTCATTTGCCAGAATGGGTATTTGATGATACCTGGTGTATTATATCCTACCCCTAACTCCAGGTAGACGATACTAAGCTTCTCATGTCTCTGCCTGAAAAGATAATACCTCTCTGCTGCCTGATGCCACCCTTCATCCTCTACAAAGGTATCATCTGCCCGAAGATTCATTGTAAGCGGCTTACCGCAATGAGGGCAATGCGGAACCAGTTCAGATGGAATTGTCCGTTTAGGTGCAGTCCCCTCTGCTATCGTCAACTCACCTGTAGTATCTATCTGATAACCCTGCGCCAACAGCATCTGTCGTATACTTTCCTCATTGTCATATGTCTCCTGACAACACGGCTCGCTGCACTGAAAAAGCCCGTAATCTCCCTGCGTATAGAATATTCTCTTTTTATCAAAGCCAGCCTTCTGAAAACAGTGATCCACATTCGTAGTCAGGACGAAATAATCCTTGTCTTTTACAAGTTCCAGCAATCTGTCATAAGTTGATGCAGGTGGATTGCTATACCGATTGATCCAGATATATCTGCTCCAGTACGCCCAGTGTTCTTCGAGTGTTGAGTACGGGTAGAACCCGCCGGAGTACATATCATGAAAATGATATCTTTCTTCAAAATCTGCAAAATATTTTCTGAACCTTTCACCCTTGTAGGTAAAACCTGCTGCCGTTGACAGCCCCGCCCCAGCTCCTATGATGATGGCATCTGCCTCGGCTATTTTTTCTTTCATCTGTGTTATTTTATCCATATTTAATCCTCTACTCTATTATTTTGATTCTTCCGGGTTTTCTTGGCTTACTGTGCGGCTGCTCTCCATCTATGTAGCCAAGAATGACAAAGCCCTGACAGGTATAACCCTGTGGCACTTCCCATTCCTTCATAAATCTCCTGCCCTCTTCACTGTCAAAAGTTTCATACCCTCTTGATATGATACAGGATGCAATTCCAAGCTCCGTAGCCTGCAGAATCATATTTTCCATCATGCAAAAGGCATCTGCTGTCTTGAAAAGGAAATTGTCCTGGCAAAATACACATACAACTGTAGGTGCATCATAAAAGCCATTCTGAATTGTCGGATCATCAATGGTGCTTGGCTGCTCCTTTGACACATAGTTTCCTGCTAAATGAGAGCGGTCAAACCTTGCCAGATTCATCCTGCCTACATGCGTTGTAAGCTCCTTGTTATGAATGGCAACCATCATGCTTCTCTGCCCGCCTCCGGCATTGGGTGCATAGTTTCCTGCTTCTAATATCTTCTCCAGATCTTCCCTGCTGATCTGTTTCTCTGTATATTTGCGTATGGAATGTCTTGTTTTAATAATATCCATTAACATATCAGTTCTTCCCCCCGTTATTTCATTTCTTGTTTTCCAGCATTGTGGGTCTGCCCCGTAGAAATCTCCGCTCGTTCCATTTGCTACTGCCGGGCAGCCCCTGCACCATGCTTTCAGTTCACATTTACTGCATTTCCTGAATTTATCGTATTCTCTGTATTTTTCCATCTGACAGACCCATACATCCGCCAGCCTGTCCTCAAATACATTCGCCACCTTGCTGTCCGTGACTCTTCTGCATGCCATCACATCTCCATTAGAAGCTATTGTAATATGACAGTTACCGCAATTGCAACCACCATAAATCATGCCTTCTTTTGCATCCGTTGGCAGCCTGAATTGTCCTGTTTCATATTCATACAGCGTCCACAAGTGGTCTTTTTTATTAAAATAGGTTTCACATCCCGCTTCTTCGTACGCCTTATATTTGGCATCGCAGATTTCCAACAGTTCTCTGTATTCCTGTGGTGTCATACTGGTGTCCACCTCGCCTCCTGTAGGCACATAGCGCGCAAATGCAAAGACCTTTACTTTCGCCTTTACAACGGCATCAATGATATCCGGGATTTCCTCCCTGTTCGTCTTTGATACCGTACTCATAATAATACTTTTGATTCCTGCACGATTCAGACACCCTATCTTTTCCAGTGTCAGGTCAAAACTGCCCGGTTTCCTGAACCAGTCGTGCGTTTCTCTCATTCCATCCAGGGACATCTGATATTTCTCACATCCGCATACCTTCAGCATCCTGCATATCTCATCATCCAGATGAAACGGATTCCCCATCAGTGCAAATGGGATGTTCTTGCTTTTGAGCAATACCATCAGTTTCCAGAAATCAGGATGAAGGATAGGATCGCCGCCTGTAATATAGAAATATGGTTTCCGGTTATACACTTTACAGAAGTCCTCGCAGTTGGCTACCACCTCCTGCATCTGTTTCCAGGTCATGCTCTTTAACTCCTTGCAGCCCTCTCCTGAAAAGATATAACAATGCTTACAGCGCTGGTCACATTCATCTGTAATGTGCCATTGAAAAGAAAAATAATTCATCCTATCCCTCTCCTTCTTCCTACATCAGCTCCTACTTATCAGAAGCACCACAAGCTGTCCCGCATGCTGCAGGCTTTTCCTCTGGTTTATCATCTGATGCACCACACGCTGTTCCACATGCCGTACCTGTCTGCTTCTCGTCCTCTTTGTTCCATCCTGCAATGTTTGATAATGCCATTTTCATTTCCTCCTGTCAGATAAATATTAATGGGCTATTGCCCTGTTGCACCTTTAGAATACCAACTTCCTGTCGGCAAAAAAAGTACGCACTTTTTTATTACATAGTCACCTTCAGGTAACTCATGGACGGATGCTTTTTTGTATGTTACACTATATTTGATACTTACATCATATTGGAAACTATAAAGGAGGAAACTCTATGCTGACTAAGGATGAATTACCAGAATGTCCCGTAGCGACTACTGTTCAGCTCATCGGGAGTAAATGGAAGCTGCTCATTATGCGTAATCTGCTTCAAAGACCGTGGAGATTTAATGAATTAAAAAAAGATCTGGACGGCATCAGCCAGAAGGTACTGACCGACAGTCTCAGATCTATGGAAGAGGATGGCATCATAACCAGAACTGTCTATCCGGAAGTGCCGCCCCGCGTAGAATATGCACTTAGTGATGTAGGCGAATCCATGCGTCCCATCCTTACTGCAATGCAGGAATGGGGCACGAATTACAAAAAGTCGTAAAAAATTACTTCTCAAATTCCTTGGCAACGTCCTGTAACAGCTCTCTGATCTGCAAGTGCTGTGGACAGACTTTCTCACATTTACCACAACGGATACAGTCACTGGCTTTGCCATTATGGACAGTATGTACCTGGCTGTAGTAATAATCTGCATTCCAGTCATGGAACACTGTCTTGGAATTGAGGCAGGCAAACAGGTCAGGAATGGAGATACGTTTAGGGCAGCCCTCGATACAATAACGGCATGCCGTACAGGGAATCATATGCTTGGAATGGAACACATCGGCAACTGCCTTGACTGCTTCCATTTCCTTATCATCAAGCGGCTTAAATTCCTTCATGTAACTGAGATTATCTTTCATCTGCTCCAGATTGCTCATACCTGAGAGTACCATCATGACTCCCTCAAAGCTTGCTGCGAAACGTACGGCATAGCTTGCTGTGCTGCCACCGTGAAGATCATCCAGGATTTTCTTGGCATCCTCTGGAAGATTGACCAGATTGCCGCCTTTTACAGGTTCCATAATGATTGCCGGTTTATTATACTTGCGACAGACTTCATAGCATTTTCTGCTTTCTACCGCCGGGTCTTCATAATCCACATAGTTGAACTGAATCTGTACTACTTCGATCTGCGGATATTCTTTTAAGATTTCTTCCAGAACCTCTGCCTTGTCATGGAAGGAGATACCAAAATGACGTATTTTCCCTTCTTCTTTTAATTCCAGTGCTGTCTCATACGCATGACATTTCTTAAAATGAGCAAAAATATCCTTGGACTGTGCATGCATCAGATAAAAGTCAAAATACTCTACACCGCATGCCTCTAACTGGCTTTCAAAGAAAGGACGAATATCTTCCTGCTTATTAAAATATGGCATCGTCAATTTATCTGTTAAAATATATTCTTCTCTCTTATATCTGCTTGTGAGACATTCCTTTAATGCCAGCTCACTTTTTCCATTCAGATATCCATGTGCTGTATCAAAATAGTTGAATCCCTGCTCCAGGAATGTGTCTACCATTGCTGTCGTTTCTGCGATATCCACATCAGTTCCATTCTCCATCATTGGAAGTCGCATACATCCAAAACCGAAATTTTTCTTTACTTCATCAAAATACATTTTGCTGTCTCCTTTCCAAACTTGCTTTATCCTTTTATTTTACTGTATAAAGTTTGGTTTAAGTCAATACTTTTTTCAGATTTTATGCTACCTTTTTTAACAAAATAAGCCTAAAATGCCAATGTACGTTGGTTGAAGCGCATGTATATACTTGTTATACTTTTGTTAATAAAAATTGCAGGGAGTAGTGATAGATATGCGTAAACAATACATAGACAATATCAGATGGATCACGGTGGTTCTGGTGGTTACTTATCATGTGATCTATATGTTCAACGGTGTGGAGACTGCCGGGGTGATTGGTCCTTTCTACGAGATACAGTATCAGGATGTCTTTCAGTATATTGTATATCCCTGGTTCATGCTTCTGCTCTTTACTATCTCAGGCATGGCAGCCAGATACTATCTTAATACCCACACTGACAGGGAATTTGTCCATTCCAGAACAACTAAGCTTCTGGTTCCGTCCACGATTGGACTTATCGTTTTCCACTGGATTCTGGGTTACTACAACATGGCTATTGCAGGGGCTTTTGCACAGATGAGCGCTGTTCCTAAGCCTGTTCTGGCAATCATCATGATGTGCAGCGGCATAGGTACTCTCTGGTATATACAGGTATTATGGGTACTCAGTATCGTTCTTGTTCTGGTCAGGAAATGGGAAAAAGACAGATTCTACCAATTATGCAGTAAAACAAACGCAGGAATCTTACTTGCATTAACAATACTCGTTATCGTATCTGCCCGGATTCTGAATGCTCCCGTTATTGTCGTATATCGTTTTGGAATCTATGGAACCGGATTCTTCATCGGATATTTCTGCCTTTCACATGATGAGGTGGTGGACAGGCTGGCAAAATACTGGCATATTCTTGTAGTGATTTCTGTCGCTTTAGCAGTTGCTTTTGGCAGCATTAACTTTGGCAGACCATATGCTGAACATTCTGTACTGGATACACCCTTATGTAATATCTATGCATGGATTATGACACTTACCGTAATTGCATTTATGCATAAATGGGGCAATTTCGAGAATCCTTTTTCAAAATGGATGATACGTCAGTCCTGGGGACTCTACATCTTCCATTATATTCCCCTGGCTGCCAGCGCCTATTATCTGCACTTGTATGCGCAGGAACTGCCACCAGTCCTTGTCTACATATTCGTTGCCAGCGCAGCTTTTGCCGGCGCATATTTATTAAATGCCATAATCAGCCGCATTCCATTCCTGCGCTGGGCTGTACTTGGCATAACAAGGAGGAAAAAATAATGTTTGCAGACAATCTGATCTCATTAAGAAAACTTCATAACCTATCTCAGGAGGAACTGGCTGAAAAAATCAATGTTTCCAGGCAGACTCTCTCCAAATACGAAACCGGTGAATCTCTCCCGGATATTGAGAAATGTAAAGCATTGGCAGAGGTATTTGACGTCAGCATTGATGATCTGATCAATTACGAAGCTGCTTCTGCTGATGACCTGGGCTTTGGCGTTCCACCTAAGGGGAAACACGTCTTCGGACTTGTCAAGGTCGGTGATAAAGGACAGATCGTTATTCCTGCAAAAGCCAGAAAAATATTCGATATCCAACCAGGTGATAACCTTATCGTTCTTGGTGACGAAGGACAAGGACTGGCACTCATCAAAGAAAAAGGTCTTCTGGATCTGTTAAACAGAGTCAAAAGACCTTGAATATTCCTGTTGCAGTTCCTCTGCCAGATACGCATCACTCATGCAATGCATGTCAGATAGAGAATCATACTTCCACGCCCCTTTCTTTCATCACATCAAGGAGATCGTCTACGATGTATTCCCGGCTCTGTGTATGTAACACTTCATATTCTGGCACAATGTAACCATTCAAAATATCACTCTTTTCTGTAAATGCCTGATAAACGCGTTCTGCATCCACACCCAGCTTTGCCGCTACATTCTCAATACAAAAGACGACAAACTCAAGCTCACTGGAATCTTTAATCTTTTTATCTTCCATCGTACACAAGCCCTCCTTTACCTTACCTAATTATACTACCCTCCATAGTTTAATTCAATTATGCATTAATCACCACAAATTTATACAAATACTCCACACCATTGTATTATGACTGCATACATTGGTAAGGATATGATGCTCAGCAAGGTTGAGACAACTACTAATCCCGCTGCGTACTGCTGGTCTTTTCCATATTGGAATGCAAGCATTGTAGTGATTGCTGCTGCCGGACATGCTTCCAGAATCAGACATACGACGGCGGGTATTCCACTGAAATGGAATAAAACAAACACAGCCGTACAGAAACAGGGTATCAGAATAAGGCGCACCAGCACTGCAATCCACAGATTTTTGTCTTTTAAAATGCATCTCACATCTGTTTCTGCTACTGTGATACCGGTAATTATCATGGAAAGCGGCGTATTCATAGCCCCTGCCATATTGATCGGATCTGACAGGAACTCTGGTAGCTGTATATTGCCTATAGTATCAGACCAATGCCTACGCCTATAATGGGAGGACATTTTGCAATTGCAAGCAATATCTGTCTCGGAGATTTTATGTTTGCAAAGAACATATAACCAACTGTCCACAGAAGAATGTTAAACACGGTAATATATGCACTTGCAAACATAATACCTGTATCGCCGAACAAGGCGCTGATCAGTGGAAATCCCATATATGCCGCATTGGAGAATGAACATGCAAATCGGAACACATCCCTTACTTATTTATGAATCATCATGCTGACACATAAGGATATGATAATTCCAATGGTACATAAGATCAGACTGTATAAAAATGCTTTTCCAAGCTCCATCATATTGTTATGAGTCTTCCCCAGAAAAGAGCCAACCACCATACATGGTACAACAAATTCAATCAGGATAGCTGACAAAACTCCCTTCTGTTCACTTCGAATCACGTGCATCTTATACAATATGACACCTGCCAGAATCAATATGAACAATTCCATAACCTGTTGTAATGTAATTGCTGCAAGTTCCATTTATCTCCTCCTGCTGCCTATGCGCTTATCATGATCAGTTGTGGTATCCGATGTGATTATTACCAAAGCAGTTTTCATATGGAATACCTGTAAGCATCTCTACTGTTTTCCTGGTTTCGTCCGTTACATCTTCCATTCTGCCGCCATTATGAACTCGATCCAGCTCGTCTATCACAATTTTATGTGTCTTGTGATCAAGCTTCATTCTAAAGGAAAAAATAATTCCAATAACAGCCATTCCACCAACACCAATTAAAAGCACACCCGCAATTGCATTAATTGCAGATTCAGGCTGTACGGAAGCTCCTGATACAAAGCCAAATGCAGCAAGTACCTGACCTAAAATAAATACAATGCTCGCTCTCATAAGTTTACCAGCCATAGTCATGGCTCCGGCATATACACCTTCTCGTCTTCTGTTTGTCACAATCTCGTCTACATCTGCCATAAATGTGTAAGCTGTCCATGGAATATAGTAAACGCCGCCTGTTCCCAGTCCAAATATAATTGTAACAAATGCTACCAGCAACGTCATATGACCTGTATGGAAAACGAAAATCCCAAAATAGCACATGATAGCCGCAATTACGACTGATAAAGCACCTATAAATGGTTTGGTAAAGCCTTTCTTAGATACGATACCTATAAATAATGCCGTAGAAATAAGCTGTAAAATGCTGCTCATACTGTTCAGTTCTGACACAAGCGTTGATGGCTGCTTCAGGCAAAATACAATAAAATACGTAAAGCAGGCTGTGAACAGCCATTCTGCACCAAAGCCGAATAAATACATCCCCAGATGTTCACGAAATGATTTTATTTTTAAGGTGGATATAATATCTACAAATAATTTCTTGATTCCTTCTATAAAATTAGGAACCTCTTCGTCAGCAACTTCTTCATATGGTCTTTCCCATGAATTAAAATACAGAAATGCCAGTGAAATTATCATAATTACGCAATAAGTTACTCCGGTATAAAAGAATGGCAATGGAGAATCCTTACCAAATATTCCAATATACATTCCAGGTATTGCAGCCCCCAGGAAATTTGCCAGCTTACCAAACATGGCTTTGGCTCCGGTCAGATATGTTCTCTGGTTAAAATCCGATGTCATTTCTACCGCGAGTGTATCGTAGGGAATCATGACACTTGTATAAACAAATTCAAATAAAATATAGGTCGTAAGGTAATAAAAGAAGTTCATATTCTTGACCCAAAGCATCGGATATAAAAGCATCAGAGGGATTCCAATCATAATGAAAAATCTTCTCCTGCCATATTTTCTTCCCAGCTTCGTTCTGTAAAAGCTATCTGTGATAAAGCCCATTAACGGATTCAGAATCACATCCAGATAGGTTGCAATGGAAAAGATAAGCGTTGCTTTTACGACTGACATATTGCAGAATGTCGTATAAAAATACAAAAGCCATGCGCCGCTGATTGCCAGCGCTCCACTTCCAAGCATATTTCCACTTCCATATGCCAATTTATGAATCAATGAAATTTTTTTGTTATTACCTGACATAACGTGCCTCCTTAAATATTTTATCAGATGTTATATATTTCACCATATGTAATATATATTTATATTAATATATTGTCAAGAAGCAAAATTTGATGTATAAAATAAAACATGCTATAATATAGGTATTCTATCATCAGGAGGTCATATGAAAATCACAGAGCGCAATCGTAATGAATCGGCAAAAGACTATGTGGTACGCCAGCTTATCTACAATATCGTGCACCTTAACCTGATTCCCGGGCAAAAGCTGGAAACACCACAGCTTTGCGAGCTTCTTCATGTAAGCAGCAATCCCATCAGAGAAGCCCAGTTAGAGCTGGCACAGATCAACCTGCTGGAAATAAGACCCAAAGTTGGAATCTATGTAACTTATATAGATACCTCTATTGTAAATGAAATACGGGAGCTTAGAAGTGCACTGGAATCTGAGCTTGCCATAAAAGCCTGTGATATTCTGACCAAGGAACAACTGGATAAACTATGGGAAAATGTTGCGATGTGGCAAATGTATATCAAACGTGATGATGAAGAGAAAATATTCAGCCTGGATAAAGAATTTCATTCCATGCTGTATCACTTCTGCAATAATGAATACTGGTACAAGCTTGTCAACAATGTATCTCCGCTGTTTGACAGAACTACAATTCTGAGTTTTCGCTGCAATGAAAAGAATCGGATTCTCCACGATCATGAAGATCTGGTGAAAGCAATTGAACAGAAAAATAAAAAAGAAGCCGCTTCTATCTCACGGCTTCATATGACCAGATATACAGAAAATATAGATATGATGAAACAATCATTTCCTGAATATTTCAAATAATTTAATTGAATGCATCTCCTTATGCCAATACTGAAAACAACATGACTACGATTCCAAGCAGCACCAGTATGATTCCTGTCGCGCGATTCAGTGTCTTTGGCGTAGCCTTGTTTGCAAAGACTGCCGCAATCCTCGCCCATATCAGAGTAAAAAGCACACATAATATCAGTACTGTCCAGTCAGGCGCTCCACCTATGGCAAAATGTGACGCCGCGCCGGTAAACGCGGTAAAAGCCATAATAAATACACTGGTTCCTACTGCCGTCTTTAACTCATATCCCAACACAGATGTCAGAATCAGAAGCATCATCATACCTCCGCCAGCCCCAACGAATCCACAGATAAATCCTATGAGAACTCCACAAATAACCGACTGGACTGCCCTTTTGCCCGCAGATACACCCTGCATTGCCTCTTTGGTCGTCATGACCGGGCGCACAATGAATTTAATTCCCAGTAAAAATGTCATAAAGACTGAGAAATTCCCCATCGTTGCCGCAGGAACCAGACTGGACACATAGCTTCCTACAACAGTAAATACCAGCACACTTACCATCATAATCAGCCCATTCTTAACATCCAGATTCTTATTCTTGCCATATGTATAAGCAGATACCGCGCTTGCAAGGACATCCGATGACAACGCGATTCCCACTGCCATATAAGGTTCCATCCCCAAAAAAGTAATCAGCATCGGGCTGATGACTGCTGCGGCACTCATCCCTGCAAAACCAGTACCAAGCCCAGCCCCCATACCGGCAAAAAAAGTAACAAGTAATGTCAACAATATATTCATGTTATTTATCCCCTTCCAGTATCGTATCCAGATTCTGCTCCATGATATGAATGATTTCCTTTAGCTCGTTCTTCTTATTATCATCCATATTAAAAAACAGATGCTCCATAAAATCCTGCTGTAAGCCTCTTCCTTTTTCAATGACAGGCTGTGCCTTGGGTGTACAGAGAAGTTCCGTCTTGCGGCGATCCCCTTCTACTGCCTGTCTTTGCAAATATCCCTCCTGCACCAGCCTGTCTACATTGACTGATACCAGATTGGCTTTGATCTTACGGATTTCTACGATATCACTTGCAGTCTTGTAGTTCGGATTATTCGCAAGAAACATCAATATGTCAAAGGCAGTCTGCGGCAGTTTCAACTCCTGACACAGTGATTTGCAACTCAGATTGTATGCCAGAGACATTTTTCTGGCAAATTCAATGCTCATGTTCATGGTTATCATCTCTTATTTCGTTCAATTTTGAATAATTCATTTTTGAACTAATTATACATCACAATTTTATTTTGTCAACTAAAAAAGGCTGGCGTATACTCATACGTCAACCCTCTTTATTACTTACCAAAATTCAGCCCAAGACTGTTTACCCATTCCATAATCGTATCTTTAGAATCACTGCCAGAAGTACAGAAGGGAATAATAGTTTTTCCAGAAAAGTCATAGCTTTCCACAAACGTGCTGACAATAGTGCTGTAAATCTTTTCATCATATTTCCTCCTCTTACTGTTCATGCCGAATGCCATGCAAGCTATTTCTTTTCATCCAGCAGCATAACCCCATCCGCAGGATTATGGTCGATCGCACCGACAATTCTGTGTGGAATATATGGTTCTTCCAGATAGGAAATATCCTCCGGGCTTAAAGTTACCTCTAGTGCTTTTGCCGCATCTTCCAGATGTGCAGCCTTGGTTGCACCGATGATTGGTGAACTGACACCTTTCGCCCAGTGCCAAGCCAGTGCGATCTGCTGCATTTTTACATTATATTTCAATGACAGTTCATGTACACGGCGAACAATCTCCATATCCTGTTCTTCTGTCCTGTCGTATTTTCCCATGGCAACACGGTCTGTTCTGCTCCGCAAAGTATTTGTGTTCCACTCTGGTCTGGTTAGATGACCTGCTGCCAACGGACTGTATGGCATAAGTGACACGCCCATCTGCTTGCAGATTGGTATCAGTTCTCTTTCATCTTCCCTGTATAAGAGATTGTAATGATTCTCCATTGCCTCAAAACGTGCCCATCCATGCTCTTTTGCTGCAAGCTGCATATTATAAAACTGATAACCATACATTGCAGAAGCACCAAGTGCACGAACCTTTCCTGCTTTCACCAGATCATTTAATGCTTCCATAGTTTCCTCAACTGGCGTATCATAATCAAAACGATGAATAATATACAAATCCAGATAATCTGTACCTAAACGTTTCAGGGTTCCGTCTATCTCTCTGTGAATTGCTTCAGAAGACAATCTGCCCGGATTAAAGTATACTTTCGAAGCGATCACAACCTTGTCACGTGCAATGTTATTTTTAATTGCCCGCCCCAGATATTCTTCACTTGTTCCTGCTGAATATCCATTCGCGGTATCAAAGAAGTTGATTCCAAGTGACAGAGCATCCTTCACTACTTTTTCCGTTTCTGTTTCATCCAGCGTCCAGTCATGCATTGTCCCTGCTTTTCCAAAACTCATACACCCGACACAAACCTTTGAAACTTTAATATCCGTATTTCCCAATACTGTATATTCCATTTCGTAACACCTCCTGGTATCATTAATTCTGCAACAATCTCTTTACCGTTGTAAAAGTCAGATCATACACAGAACTGTAAAGATAATCTACATCTGCTTTTTCCATAGCTTCTTTCTGCTTGTCCGTTACCACCGTATATGGATAAATCCCGAACATAAACGGGAAAAAAGAATAGATAAAAGCCTCTCTTCTCTCCAAATCCATATCCGGTCTGAATTTCTCAAGCATCTGTGCAACTGTCTTCAATGCCTTTCCATAAGACACCTTAAAATCAATCAGCAGCTCCATTCTGCTGTTTTCCTCTAAATCATAATGATTCATGGACATGATTTTCAAAAGCTGCTGACGGTCATTGAGTGTTTTTGCCAGAATATCTGCAATTTCCTCATCCGCCATGGCTTCCTTTGCATCAATTGCTTCCTGAAACTGCATGATCCATGTATCATACTCTCTTTTTAACAACGCTAGAAATATCTCTTCCTTTGTCTGAAAATAATTGTAAATGGATGTTCTGGAAAAAGACGTTTCTTTCCCGATTTCTTTCAAGGTAATCTCTTTAAAACTCATAGTCTGATAGAGTTTCTCACATGCATTGATGATTTCCTCTTTCCTTGCATTGGTACGTTTTGTTGACGCTGCTGGCATAGTATTTTCCTGTTCCTCTCTTTATTGGTTCATTCTGACACAGTGTCAATTTGTTCCTGATTTGAAATATACAGCAAAACTGACACGATGTCAATACTGTTTTGACACTGTGTCAGTTTTTTCTGCGCCTGTTGTAACAATTATTTTTTACTTGACTATATTTTTATTTTTCTGCTAGAATATAGGAGTTGCAAAAATAAATTAAATAAGAAAGACACAAATAAGACAATAAATGTCACCTATCCACTGTCAGACGGATGGGCGTATTTATTGTCTTTTTTAATGTCGGAAGAGGAGAAAAGAAAATGCCAAGAACAAGAGGAGAATCAATATTTTTTACAGCTATTACTGCATGGATGATGGTCTATGTTATGACCTTATATAATACAGTACTTGCAACAGGAAGCTTTACAAATGCCACCTTCCTGATTGCTCTAAAAGGAATGTGGGTAGAATATATCATCATAGGCTTACTTGCATATTTTGTATCCAGTCATTTAGCCAAAATGTGCGCCTTCCGAGTTGTTCAGCCCGGAGACAGACCTGTTTTTATAATTTTCACAATACAGACCTTCACTGTCATATGGCAGGTTGCATTTGCCAGTGTGATCGGGGTATATCATGGATATGGCTTCACCAGCAATTTTATACCAAATTATCTTATCACATATTGCAGAAATTTCATTATGGCATTCCCTCTGCAGCTTATTATCGTAGGTCCACTTGCAAGACTCATATTCAGAACATTACGTCCATCCATACCCACTACTATGTAAATATGGTCTTCTATCAAAAAATTCTCCGTCCACACAATATGAACGGAGAATTTCCATTTTATTTCCAAGGTCTTTTTTTACCAGTCCATCCCTTTGCCTTCCAATATTCAACATCCCGGGGATTTGAAATAATCTTCTGTAGCAAACGCATAACGTAAAACGTTCCCTTAATTTTTATGTCTGGTTTAACATTGCCCGAATTATTTACAATCTTCCCTGCAATTCTTGATGTTGCTTTATCAATTGCTCTCTTTTTCTTTTCACTTATGCCTTTCCAATTGACCGCAGCAACGCTGACACCATATTGATATCTTTTAGCCACTCCCCAGAAAAACAGACTATCCATCATATCCTTATTAGTCGACTTCATACCTGCGCCAGCCGCTGTAGATATGCATACTCCCTGTTTTTTGAACATAGCTTCTTCTGGACTATGTACCATCCATCTGTATCCGTAATGGTCTAAAAAAGCCTTCATTGCTCCAGTTGAATGATATACATAAACCGGACTGGCTAAGATAATAACATCTGCTTCATCCATTGCATCAGTTAATGGCTTTAGTTTTTCATAATGGGGACATTTCTTCTCTGATTCCATAAAACACTTTGTACACCCAACACAGAATTCTCCAAAATCTCTTGGAAGAAAAAATTCTTTTATGTCTCCATTTATTTTTTCCGCTAACATATGAGCAATGTGGTAAGTTGAGCCTTTATGACTTTGACCGTGTATAATTACTATCTTCATATTATTCCTCCACAAATTATGATTGAAATAAATCTGATATCAAATTATAACACAAAATAAAAGTGACATGGTGAACTGATTGAAATGCTTCTGATTTTTGTAACTGATGATTAATTGGATGATAAGGAGGAATGTTGGGAAGCCGAAAAAAATTTAAAAACCACACTCTGATCAGACTGTGCATTAACTTCACTTGCAGTTGAATTCCAAAGTTCCACGTTGTTATTCTTAATCATTGTTTTTCTGTTTTCTATATTTCACAGGAGAAATTCCCATTGATTTTCTGAATACAGAAATAAAATAGCTAACACTTTGAAATCCACAGCTATCTGCAATTTCACTGATACTTCTATTTGTGTCTCTCAACAACTGACAACTTTTCATAATACGATAATGTTTTAGATAGGAATTTGGTGTTTCTTTAACTACATCATGAAACAGTTTACAACAATTACTTCGACACACATTTGCTGCCGTAGCTATATCATTGACTTTGATATCATTCATATAATTTTGATGAATATATACAAGCATTTTCCATACTGTCGAATTCATAATTTCAGGAGTACTTTGGGGAGCTGGATTTTCCTGAATATGCTCACTTACAGTGGCAACGATCATCTGAGTATATGCTAATAAGTGAAAAAAATTTTTATTTTGAGACATCATTTCATTCTGGCTTTTTTGAATTAATGTAATAATTTCATTCTGCCATACAATCTCTTTTTTCAGCAAAATAAAGTCTTCTGTCTGGGAAGAAAATTTGCTGTCATAATATGATTTTATTGATGATATATTTTGATGCAATACGGATGGATGTATAACCAACGCAATAAAATGGCATTCCTTTTTTTCTGATGAAAATCCATTGTTCCATCAAGAATATAAATAAATTCCAAATCCGAGTGCCAATGACAGTCCGCCACATAACCATATCGCGATAAGTAATCTGTTTTTATGTAAAGACATAAATCTGCCAAATTATATTTTACCTGTTCTGATAAATCAGAATATACGTCAAGTGGTTTCATCTTTTTACCCCTTTATTTCAAAGACAATTTTTATATTATAATAACCATATTTAATAGATAATAGCAAGAATCATGGATATAATGAAGACAAAATCTATATAATCCAGTAGGAGGAATTTACGATGACAAATAAAGAACGCAAAGAGCAGGGTCTTGTTTATTGTTACGATGATCCTGCATTATTAGGGGATCAGCACCTTTATCAAAATAAGATGTTAGAATACAATCAGACGTTACCAACCGAAACAGAAAAACGTCAGAAACTTCTCAAAGAAGTATTTGCTGAAATTGGAAGCAACTGTACTGTTGAAACACCGTTGAATGCAAATTGGGGCTGTAAACACGTTCATCTCGGAAATGGTGTTTATCTTAATTCCAACATTACATTTGTGGATGATGAGCATATCTATATCGGTGATAACTCTGTAATTGGTGCAGGTAGTGTTGTGACCAGCGATATTCCGGCAAGTGTTGTTGCATACGGTGTTCCCTGCCATGTGATACGAAAAATCGGTGATAAAGATATGCAATATTATTACAAAGACAAGAAATTGGATGTTTGGGAATAAAACAAACTCCATCTTGATATTTTTGAGAATTTTCTTTTACTAAGTATCTTTTTTGCAGTATACACATTTTCTCTCTAATTAGGGAAATGTGTATACTGTCCATGCTTCTTTGTATTTTTGCCATATTGAATTGCAAATTTAGGACAATGATGTAAACAAGATAAGCACATTACACATTGCTCTTTCATCCATTCAGGTTTGCGGTCTTTGAGCTTAATGGCGGAAACCGGGCAGTTTTTGGCACACAATCCACACCCAACGCAGGTGTCATCAACCGAAAAATGCTTTGTTTTACGCATCGAATCATATTC
>CAVBMG010000016.1:0-46129 GCA_963596435.1 Agathobacter sp. | reverse complement strand
TGGAGACATAAAAATAGACAACCAGCTCTTTTGAACGTAGTTGTCTACAGTCTGAAAAGACCTCATTTTTGAGGTCTTTTATTGCGTATTTGGAAGAATCGTGTATATTCATTTACCGGAGCATGCTTGTACTTTTGCCCCTGTACACCGTAGTAGAGCTGTGATGCGTAGATATCCGCCCGCAAGGAAGTCTGGGCTAAGCCATTCAGCTTTTTGACTGCATCAGGAAGTCTGGTAAAGACTGGAATAGAACTGTTGCCTTTTATTGCTTTCAGAACGTCCCGCCCTTTATCGTTGAATCCAAGCAGATGCGCATAGAAAGTATAGTCATTTTCTTTTAACTGATCGGCAGTTTCCTGATCCATATCCAGCAGGATATGCATGAGACTCCTTGCAATTCTGGTGAAGGTCACATTTCTGGTCTTACAGTCCAGACAGAACTGATGGAAAGAAGTATACTCTACCAGATGCTTGCGGAAGGTATCGGACAGGGATTCTGTCATATCGTAGATACCGGACAGATCATGACCGGAGTGAAAGCAGCTAATCAGTTTATAATATAATATAGAAGAGAAGTCATCAACATACAGATATTCCCGGTTTTGCATGAGGCTGGAATATACCGAAGAGGGAACCTGATCGACTAATCGTGCATAATCAGCCTGTTTATCCTGCATGAAACTCCTGATGGCGCTGGCAGAAGCGAGTTCATCATTCAACGAGAGTGCATTGTAACCGTTTCCCTGCCTTTTTAAAGTGACAGGCTGTATGGAGCTTTGACGCATCATTAAAGCCTTGATATATTCGATTGCCAGGGTATTATTAGGCTCTTTGGTTAATGCTGCCTTTTCAGAAGATAATTCCTGCATCAATGCATAGTATCTGGCAGAAGCGAAAGATTCTCCCTTTTTCTGATATTCTTTTAAAGAAGTGACATGCGTGTCACTTTCTGATAATAATATAGAAGCGATTTCTTGTAATGACTGTAGATCGCCACATTCGCTGCCAAAGTGAAGGTAGTCAATGATACCGAGCTTGTCTAGTAAGGATACGGCACCCTGAGCGAAATATTCTGCGCTGCCGAGGCTGTAATATACAGGAAGCTCCAGCACAACATCAGCACCATTCTCCAATGCCATCCGGGCGCGGAGATATTTGTCAACGATGGCGGGAATGCCTCTTTGCATGAAATTGCCGCTCATAATAACAAGAATACGGTCAGCTCCCAGTTCTTCACGAATGTTTTGTAACTGATAGAGATGACCGTTATGGAATGGATTATATTCAGCTATAACCGCAGCAATTTTCATAGAAGTTATCATACCTTTCACATTAAAATGCACCAGCCGCCAAGTGTTCTCCGGGATAATATAATGTGTGAACCGAGACACTGGCGATACGATATGATCGCACTCTTCCCAGAACTGATGCATGATTATATTATAGTGTGTCCAGGTATAAAAAACAATAACCACCATGACTAATATAATGAACCTCAAGGAAAAAAAAGCGGCTGCGAAGCAGACATTTGTTTTTCTGGGTTCATTAGCTCGCGAATTGTGATATAATGAGCGTTAGTGAGGGGGAACATGCTTGCATGCTCATCCCGAACGGCGAAATAATGAAAGGGTATGGAAAATACAATATTGGGAAGGCGGGATATAATATGTATAAGAAGATTTTCGTAGATCAGTGTGGATATCAGCCACAGATGAAGAAATATGTTACATTTCAGGCACAGAAGCCGGTAGAATTCTCCGTATTAAGAAGTGATGGCGAGTGCGTGATGAAGGGCAATACAGATAAGAGATTTGAGAATGCTTCTGCAAAAGAGGTTGATTATATCGGGGATTTCTCCAAGCTTACTACGCCGGGCAGATATTATATTGTGGCAAAAGGCTTAGGAGAGTCTGATACCTTTGAGATCAGAGAGGATATTTATGCAGATACTTTCCAGAAGACGATGTATTTCTTCTATCTGCAAAGGTGTGGCTGTCCGTTTCTTTCAGAAATATGATGCAGAATACGCAGATAAATTGGCTGCTGCATCCAGACGTGCTTATGAAGCTTTACAGAATATGAACATACCAGGCGGCTTCAAGAATCCTGAGAAAATCGTAACCGGAGAATATGGAGATCCTTGTGATGAGGATGAGAGATATTGGGCAGCTGCTGAATTATACAAGACATTTGGCGATGAGAAATACCGCAGAGATTTTGAAGAAAGAGCTGCCGGAAAAATCTATCACGGCTATGGCTGGGGAGCCATGGGCAGCTATGGTAATCTTGCATATATCACCACTTCCAATCCTGTATCTGAGGAATTAAAGGAGAAGATCAAAGCATCCATGATTGACCTTGGCAGGCACAAACTTGAGATTGTAGAAGCAGATGGATATGGTACAGCCCTGACTTCAGAGCAATATACCTGGGGCAGCAATATGGATACCGCCAATAATGGGCTGCATCTGTATGATGCGTATAGACTGACAGGGCAGAAGGAGTACCTGGATGCGGCTGCACAACAGCTTCATTATCTGCTGGGAAGGAATCCTATGGGATTGTGCTATCTGACGGGGTGTGGCACTGATGCAATCAAGCATCCACATCACAGACCATCCTGTTTCGTTGGCAGGGCAATGCCGGGAATGTTGTCCGGAGGTCCATGCAACTGGCTGGCAGATAAGACAGTGAAGGAGATATTTGATAAGGACATTGCACCGGCTAAAGCCCTGGCAGATATGACAGGAAGCTACTCTACCAATGAGGTGACGATCTACTGGAATTCAGCATTTATCCAGCTTCTTGCTTCTGTAACAGAGCAGTAAGAAAGTTAAATAAAAAATATAAAAATTTAGTTGACAAAAGATAGTACCATGTGTATAATAAATCAATGTGTGGATAGGAGTCTGCTATGTTAGTGAATTTGACAGATGTATTAACAAATGAAGGAAGGACACAGGAATTGACTGTTTCATATGAAGCAGATTCATATACCTGTCAGTTAGGGACATTTACCATTAAGGAGAAGAGTCCTGTAACTTTGAAGCTTTCTAATATTGGACAATCTAAGGCGTTAGTCGAAGGCAATGTGAAGCTTGTCTTTGCAATGCAATGTGACAGATGCCTGAAAGATGTAGATTATACATTTGATTTAGACTTTTCCAGGAGGGTGGTAACACCTGATTATATCGGAGATGATGAAGATGTCGAAGATATGGATTTTATGGAAGGGTATCACTTGGATATAGACGGACTGATCAATAATGAAATATTATTGAATTGGCCAATGAAGGTTTTGTGCAACGAATCCTGTAAGGGAATTTGTAAGGTGTGCGGTAAAAATCTAAATGAAGGAGATTGTGGATGCGATGATTTCGTTCCTGATCCCCGAATGGCAGCGATTAAAGATATTTTTAACGCGTATAAGGAGGTGTAACAATGTCTATTTGTCCAAAGAATAAATCTTCTAAAGCAAGAAGAGATAAGAGAAGAGCAAACTGGAAGATGAGTGCTCCTACATTAGTAAAGTGCAGCAAGTGTGGTGCTTTAATGATGCCTCATAGAGTCTGCAAGGCTTGTGGCTCTTATAACAAAAAGGAAATAATCAGCGCTAACTAATTAGCCTGACTGACAGGGAGTTGATCATAATGATCGGCTCCCTGTTTATTTTTTGCTTAGATATTGATTTTTATACCATTGTCTAGTATATTTATATTAGTTTGGTGCGCTCTACGCTGAGTAAGAGACGTACGTAGGAGGATTACTGACAATGGAAGAAATAACGAGAGTAGCGGTAGATGCCATGGGCGGTGACAATGCGCCGGTTGAAATCGTAAAAGGTGCAGTGGAAGCTGTTAATGAGAATCAGAATATTATCGTATATCTGACTGGTAAGGAAGATGTTGTGAAAGCCGAACTGAGCAAATATACATACAATGAGAAGCAGATTGAGGTCGTGAATGCAGACGAAGTGATTGAAACAGCAGAACCACCTGTTCTGGCAATTAGAAAGAAGAAGAATTCTTCCATCGTAGTTGCCCTGAATCTGGTAAAAGACGGCACCTGTGATGCTTTTGTATCAGCGGGAAGTTCAGGAGCTGTACTTGTAGGAGGACAGTTAATTGTCGGAAGAATCAGAGGTATTGAGAGACCGCCTCTTGCTCCACTTATCCCTACAGAGAAGGGATGCTCACTTTTGATAGACTGTGGTGCTAATGTAGATGCAAGACCATCACATCTGGTACAGTTTGCGAAGATGGGTTCTGTATACATGGAGAACGTAATAGGTGTAGACAAGCCCAGAGTAGCTATTGTAAATATCGGAGCGGAAGAAGAAAAGGGCAATGCGCTCGTTAAGGAAACCTTTCCTCTTCTTAAAAATTGCCCGGAGATTAATTTTATCGGAAGTATCGAAGCAAGGGATATACCGTCAGGATATGCGGATGTTATCGTTTGTGAGGCGTTTGCGGGGAATATCATATTAAAGTTATACGAAGGCGTAGCAGCTACTTTGTTGAAGAAGGTTAAGGCTGGCATGATGACCTCTTTACGCAGTAAGATTGGTGCACTTCTGGTTAAGCCTGCGCTGAAAAGCACATTGAAATCCTTCAACCTGGAAGCCTATGGCGGTGCTCCTCTTCTTGGACTGAACGGACTGGTAGTGAAGACTCATGGAAGCTCCAAGTCTATTGAGATTAAGAATTCGATTCTGCAGTGTGTTACATTTAAAGAGCAGAAGATCAATGAGAAGATAAAGGACAAAGTCATCCTCAAGGATGAGTAGGGAAGGACCTGGGATAATGGAATATGAAGCTTTGAGAAAGGTTACGGCTGCTATTCTGGGCATGGACCCGGAAGAGATCCGTCCGAATATGACGTTTCTCACAGATTTGGGAGCCGATTCCCTTGACGTATATCAGATCGTAATGGGCGTTGAAGAGGAACTTGGTATCACAATTCCTGCGGAAAAAATAGAAAAAATTACAACAGTTCAGGAAGCTGTTGATTTGATTAAAAGTGTGAAATAAAGCCCTGCATGGGGCTTTTTCCATGAAGAAATAGGAGTGGAAAACATGCGTGACATGAATGAGTTATTAGAAGAATTGCAGGACAAGATCGGTTACAGATTTCAGAATACGGATCTGTTGAAACAGGCTCTGACACACAGTTCTTTTGCCAATGAGCAGAAAATCAATAAATTAAAGGATTACGAGAGACTGGAATTCCTTGGAGATGCAGTACTGGAGCTTGTATCCAGTGAATTCCTTTTCAGGGAGAATCCACAGATGCCGGAAGGGCAGCTGACGAAGTTGAGAGCCTCCATGGTCTGTGAACCTGCTCTGGCATATTGTGCGAAGGATATTGACCTTGGTTCCTACATATTATTAGGCAGAGGGGAAGAGTATACCGGCGGCAGATACAGAAGCTCTATTACCTCTGATGTTATGGAAGCGATTATTGGTGCGATTTTCCTGGATGGCGGTATAGAGAATGCCAAGAAACATATTTATCGCTTTATTTTATCAGATTTGGAGAATAAGATTCTTTTCCTTGACAGTAAGACTATTTTACAGGAAGAGATCCAGAAGAAGAAAGATGCACAGCTTCGTTATGAACTGACCGGAGAAAGCGGCCCTGATCATAATAAACAATTTACGGTAGATGCCTATCTGAATGATGTACTTATCGGTTCCGGTACTGGCAGAACCAAGAAAGCTGCAGAGCAGCAGGCTGCTTATGAAGCACTTCTGAAGATGAAGGGCAAGCATCGTAAACAGTCTTAATACTTTGGCATTATGGGGGACATAGATGTATTTAAAAAGCATAGAAGTACAAGGGTTTAAGTCTTTTGCAAATAAAATCAATTTTCAGTTTCACCAGGGAATTACTGGTATCGTTGGTCCTAACGGTTCTGGTAAAAGTAATGTTGCAGATGCTGTTCGATGGGTTCTGGGTGAGCAGCGTATCAAGCAGCTCCGTGGTGAATCCATGCAGGATGTCATTTTCTCGGGAACAGAGCTTCGTAAACCGCAGGGATTTGCCTATGTGGCGATTACCTTTGACAATGCGGATCATAAATTAGCCATTGATTATGAAGAAGTAACAGTGGCACGTAGATTGTACCGTTCCGGAGAAAGTGAATATTCGATTAACGGAACTCCTTGTAGATTGAAGGATGTGAATGAACTTTTCTACGATACAGGTATCGGTAAAGAAGGATATTCTATCATTGGTCAAGGTCAGATTGAGAAGATTCTGAGCGGCAAGCCGGAAGAGAAGAGGGAACTGTTCGATGAGGCGGCCGGTATTGTGAAGTTCAAGAAACGTAAGGCAACAGCGCAGAAGAAACTGGAGGATGAGAAGCAGAACCTTGTCCGTGTCAACGATATTCTAAGCGAACTTGAGAAGCAGGTAGGACCATTGGAGAAGCAGTCCGAGAAGGCAAAGATCTTCTTAAAGAAGCGCGAAGAGTTAAAAGAGCTGGATGTTAATCTGTTCCTTTTGGAAAATGACAGGATGAAAGGACAATTAACTGATGTAGAGGAGAAGTACGCAATTGCCAAAGGTGAATACGAGCAGGCAGTACAGCAGTACGATAATATCAAGAACGAATATGACAGTATTCAGATTCGTATTGAAGAACTGGACCAGGAGATTGAGCTTGCGAGAACTTCCATATCAGATGCAAATGTAACCCGTGGTAAACTGGAAGGCGAAATTGCAGTCTTAAAAGAACAGATTAAAAATGCGCAGGGAAATGAACAGCATTTTCATGACCGTGCCAATACCATCAAAGAGCAGATTCAGGAGAAAGAACAGGAGAAATCCAAGCTCCTTGCTGACAAAGCCGTATATGATGAAGAAATGGCTTCTCTGGAACAGTCCAGAAATGAGGCTAAAAACTCTTTAACACAGGTACAGCAAAGAATTGAAGAGTTAAATACTCTGATTGAAGAAGATAAGAAACAGATTATTGATACATTGAATGACAGAGCTACCATTAAGTCCAAGATGAGTAGTTTTGACACAATGATGGAGCAGCTGCGTATTCGTAAGGCTGAGCTGAATTCCCGTTTGCTTCGTGCCAAGAGTGATGAGGCAGAGAGAGACGCGGAAATTCAATCTCTTGAAGAAGAGTTCCGCAAGATCAACGATCAGATTATTGAAACAAATAATCATCTGACTCAGCTGGATGAAGAAAATACTGCCATGCGCGCGGCATTGACTGCTAAAGATGAAGAGATACGTTCTTTGCAGGAGAAATATCAGCAGAGTAAATCCAAACTGGATACGGTGACAAACCTCACAGAACGCTATGAAGGATATGGCGGCAGTATTCAGAAGGTCATGGAGCAGAAAGACAGGAATCAGGGTATCATCGGCGTTGTAGCAGATATCATCAAGGTAGAGAAGAAATATGAGACTGCCATTGAGACAGCTCTTGGTGGTAATATTCAGAATATTGTTACGGATGACGAAGAGACTGCAAAGGAAATGATTGAATTTCTGAAGAAGAATCGTTATGGACGTGCCACGTTTCTTCCTCTTACCAGTATTACGAATCCACAGGAGTTCAAGACACCGGATGTTCTGAATGAGAAGGGTGCCATTGGACTGGCTGATTCCCTTGTACAGACAGAGAAACGCTATTCCAATGTTGCCAAGGCAATGCTTGGCAGAATCGCAGTCATTGATACCATTGATCATGCAGTAAAGATTGCCAGGAAATATGACTATGGTGTAAGAATGGTTACTCTGGAAGGAGAGCTTCTTGTGCCTGGCGGTGCTATCAGTGGTGGTGCTTTCAAAAATAATTCCAATCTTCTGGGTAGAAGAAGAGAGATGGAAGAACTTGAAAAACGGGTTGCGCAGTCTAAACAGGCAATGGAAGAAGCCAAGACTGCTCTGGAAGAAATGCGCCAGAAGAGAAATGACCTTCGTAAGTCCATTGAAGAGGAAAAGGCTGCATTACAGGATTTGTTCATCAAGCAGAATACAGCACGTATGAATGTGGTAACAGCACAGGAGCGTAAAGCTGAAGCAGAACAGGGCTATGGAGATCTGAAATCAGAAGAACTTGAGATTGACCAGAAGCAGGAACAGATCAATCAGGATAAAGAAGCCATTAATCAGGAATTACAGATATCCCAGGAACAGGAGAAGAACCTGGAACAGGCAATTGCAGAATGCCAGAAGGAACTGGATGGCTACCGTGCGGAAGAGTCAGGCAAGACCAGTATGGTTGGTGAATGGGATGTGGCTTATGAGAAGCTGTTACAGAAACAGGAATTTGAAAAAGCCAATCTGAGCCGAATCGAAAGTGAAATCGTCAGATTGAACGGAGAATTGCAGGAAGTAGAGTTAAGCCTGTCCCAGAGTCAGGAAGAAGCAGATGCAAGAAGAAAGAGCATTGAAGAATTATCTGCTACCATTGAAGCTTCCCATACAACACAGTCTGATTCAGAAGTGGCATTGAAGGAGAAGCAGACTCTCCGTGAAGAACTGACAGCAAAACAGAAGACATTCTTCAGTACACGTGAAGAACTTTCTGATCGTAAAGCCGGACTGGATAAAGAAGTATATCGTCTCAATGCGCAGAAAGAGAAACTGGATGATATGCTGGATTCGCAGATCAACTATATGTGGAATGAGTACGAGCTGACTCTTAGCTCTGCTGCTGAACTTCGCAAAGAGGATATGACAGATGTACCCGCGATGCGTAAACAGATCGCAGGTATCAAGGATGAGCTTCGCAAGCTGGGCGATGTAAATGTAAATGCCATTGAAGATTATAAAGTATTAATGGAACGTTATACATTCTTGAAGAACCAGCATGATGACCTGATTGAGGCGGAGAAGACACTGGAGGGTATCATTCAGGAGCTTGACACAGCGATGCGTAAACAGTTCGCTGAGAAGTTCGAAGAAATCCGAAGAGAGTTCGATAAGGTATTTAAAGAGCTTTTCGGTGGTGGTAAGGGTACACTTGAACTGATAGAAGTTGAAGATATTCTGGAAGCAGGTGTTCGTATTATCGCACAGCCACCCGGAAAGAAATTACAGAATATGATGCAGTTATCGGGTGGAGAGAAATCTTTCACGGCAATAGCCCTGTTATTTGCAATTCAGAGCCTGAAGCCATCCCCATTCTGTCTGTTGGATGAGATTGAAGCTGCTCTGGATGAAGGTAACGTATCCCGTTTTGCAAAATATCTGAATAAACTGACAAAGGGTACACAGTTCATTGTTATTACGCATAGAAGAGGAACAATGGAACAGGCTGACAGACTGTATGGTATCACCATGCAGGAAAAAGGTGTATCTACATTAGTCAGTGTAAATCTGATAGACAGTTCGCTGGAAAATTAAAGATATGAGGAGGAGTGAAAATGTCAGAAGAAAAGAAAGGCTTTTTCAGCCGTTTAAAAGAAGGGCTGACGAAAACAAGAGATAATATTGTGTCAGGAATTGATGCCGTTTTTCATGGAGCTTCCGAAATAGATGATGACTTCTATGAAGAACTGGAAGAAATGCTGATCATGGGAGATGTCGGTGTCAACGCAACGACAGATATCATGGAACGTATGAAGGCTGCCGTAAAGGAGAAGCACTTAAAACACCCTTCCGAGTGTAAGCAGCTTCTTGTAGAAAGTATAAAGGAGCAGATGCGCGTAGGTGAAACAGCATATGATTTTGAAAAGAAGCAGTCTGTTATCTTTATTATTGGTGTCAATGGTGTAGGTAAGACCACATCTGTTGGTAAATTAGCAGGCATCCTGAAAGGACAGGGAAGAAAGGTGCTGATCGCAGCAGCCGATACTTTTCGTGCAGCAGCCGGAGATCAGCTTGCAGAGTGGGCACACAGAGCCGGCGTTGATATGATCGGTGGTACAGACGGTGCAGATCCTGCATCTGTTATCTATGATGCAGTCAATGCAGCCAAGGCAAGAAACGTGGATGTTCTGATCTGTGATACAGCAGGACGTCTTCATAATAAGAAGAATCTGATGGAAGAGCTTAAAAAGATGAATCGTATCATTGACCGTGAATTCCCGGATGCACATCGTGAGAACCTGATTGTCCTGGACGGAACAACAGGTCAGAATGCTTTGGCTCAGGCAAGAGAATTCGGCGAAGTGGCGAACCTGACAGGTATTATCCTGACCAAGATGGATGGAACTGCAAAAGGTGGAATCGCTGTAGCTATTCAATCTGAACTGAATGTACCTGTAAAATATATCGGTGTCGGAGAAAACATAGAAGATCTGCAGAAATTCGATGTAGATGAATTCGTGAATGCTCTGTTTGATGTAAAACCGGAAGAAGAGACATCTGATATAGAAACATCTGATGAGAAGCAGGAAACAGAAGAATAAGCAACCGCCAATAAGTATATGATAAAAGAAGGAGTAGCAGCAAAATGTCAGAAATGTTAACATTGGAAAAATTTGAAGAAGCTTCAGAAATCGTAAAGCAGGTAACCTCTGAAACCAAGCTGATGTACAGTGAGTTTTTAAGCAATCAGACAGGTAATAAAGTATATTTAAAGCCTGAAAACATGCAGTTGACAGGCGCTTACAAGTTAAGAGGCGCTTATTATAAGATCAGCACCCTTTCTCCAGAAGAGCGAGAAAAAGGCTTAATTACAGCTTCAGCCGGTAATCATGCGCAGGGTGTTGCTTATGCAGCAAAGAAATATGGTGTAAAGGCAGTTATCGTAATGCCTACAACAACACCTTTAATGAAAGTGAACAGAACCAAAAGCTATGGTGCTGAGGTTATTCTCAAGGGTGATGTGTATGATGAAGCCTGTGAATATGCTTACCAGCTGGCAGAAGAGAATGGATATACTTTTATTCATCCATTTGATGACCTTGCAGTTGCTACAGGTCAGGGTACAATTGCCATGGAGATTTTCAAGGAACTGCCTCTTGTAGACATTATTCTGGTTCCAATCGGCGGCGGTGGACTTGCAACCGGTGTATCTACACTTGCGAAGCTCTTAAATCCCAAGATCAAGGTAATCGGTGTTGAGCCGGCAGGCGCTAACTGTATGCAGGAGTCCTTAAAGAAAGGGGAAGTAACAACACTTCCAGGAGTGAATACAATAGCTGACGGTACTGCTGTTAAGACACCTGGAAAAAATATTTTCCCATATATTCAGAAGAATCTGGATGATATCATTACAGTACCTGATGAAGAGCTGGTTGTATCCTTCCTTGATATTGTAGAGAATCATAAAATGGTCGTTGAAAACTCAGGACTTCTTACTGTAGCTGCATTAAAACATCTGAATGTACAAAATCAGAGAGTTGTATCTATTTTAAGTGGTGGCAATATGGATATTATTACTATGTCTTCTGTAGTCCAGCAGGGTCTGATTTTCAGAGACAGAATCTTTACTGTATCTGTATTACTTCCTGATAAGCCGGGTATGCTTAGTAAAGTAGCTGATGTAATAGCCAAAGAAAACGGAAACGTGATCAAACTGGAGCACAATCAGTTCGTATCTATCAACAGAAGTGCGGCAGTGGAATTACGCATTACCCTGGAAACATTCGGTACCGAACACAAGAATCAGATTATCAAGGCACTTGAAGAGAAAGGCTATCAGCCAAAACAAGTGAGAACGAATATCTAAACAGAGGTGTTACGGTATGGGCACTTTAACAAGGCAGAAAAAAATCATAAAGAGGGTCAGAAATTATGTGATGATCACTGTGGCAGCATTTATCTATGCCATATCCATCAGCCTGTTTCTTGACCCGAATAATATAGCGCCGGGAGGAATCACCGGCGTTGCTATTTTAATAAACAGATTTACCAATATTCCTACAGGTACATTGAATCTGATTCTGAATGTTCCTATTGTATTATTGGGATTATTTAAATTTGGACCTAAATTCATTGCCTCTACATTCTATGCACTGGCTGCAATTACGGTATTTACCAACTATCTGACGCCTTTTGGCGCAGTAACACAGGATCTGCTGATTGCATCTGTGATTGGTGGGGCATTGCTGGCGATATCTCTTGCCATGACGTTTAAGGCGGGGGCTACTACCGGAGGTTCAGATATTATTGTAAAAGTAATGAGACTTCGCTGGAAGCATGTTAAGACAGGCGTGTTATTCCTGATATTTGACGCACTGGTCATTATCGCCTCCTGGATCGTGTTCCGTGACCTGACAGTGGCATTTTATGCAGGAGTTGCAGTAGCGGTTGATTCTGTTGTGATGGATTACGTATTATATGGTCCTGATGAAGCCAAGCTGATCTATATTATCAGTGATCACCCCCAACATATCAGAGAGCGTATTCTGGAAGAACTGGATATCACAGCTACTCTTATATCAGCTAAAGGGGCTTATTCCATGCAGGATAAGCAGGTCGTTATGGTAGTCATGCGAAAGCAGATGGCGCCCCTTGCAGAAGAGATTGTAAAGGATGAAGATCCGAATGCTTTCATGATCGTATCCTCTGCAAGTGAGATATTCGGAGAAGGATATAAGGACATCCGAAGAGAAAGATTATAAAATTTTAAAGTGTAAAGAGAAAATACTTGACACCCATAAACGTTTGTAGTATTCTAATAAAGTCGTGTGATGCGCAATGACATGAACATGAATTGCGGAGGCTGTTATATGAGTACAGAGAACCTTTCACAAAGTGGAAAAGAAGAAGCTTTAGTAAGCTTTGGAGACATTGAAAAACTGGAGCTGAGAGGAATGCTGTATGATTTCTATGGCGAACTGCTGACACCTCATCAGAAGAAGATCTATGAGGATGCCATTGTAAATGACCTGTCTCTCAGCGAGATAGCCAATGAACAGGGAATCAGCAGGCAGGGTGTTCATGACATTATCAAGCGTTGTGATAAAGCACTTGCAGAATACGAAGAGAAGCTTCATCTGGTAGAGAAGTTTGCCAGAATCAAGCACATGATAGGTCAGATCAATCTTCTGACAGATGATGTGCGAATCAGACAATTATCCAATGAGATTATAGAGGAGCTTTAAGAATGGCATTTGAAAGCTTAACAGACAAACTGCAGAATGTTTTCAAAAATTTAAGAAGTAAGGGACGTTTGACGGAAGCTGATGTAAAGGCTGCGTTAAAAGAAGTTAAGATGGCGCTTCTGGAAGCGGATGTTAACTTCAAAGTCGTAAAACAGTTCGTTAAGGCTGTGGAAGAGCGTGCAATCGGTGCTGACGTCATGAATGGTCTCAATCCCGGTCAGATGGTCATCAAGATCGTAAATGAAGAAATGGTGAATCTGATGGGTTCCGAGACAACGGAACTTGCCTTACAGCCTGGTAAAGCTACTACAGTTATCATGATGTGTGGTCTTCAGGGTGCTGGTAAAACAACAGCAGCAGCCAAGATTGCAGGAAAGCTGAAGCTGAAAGGCAAGAAGCCTTTGCTGGTAGCCTGCGATATCTACAGACCTGCGGCGATTGAACAGTTATCCGTAAATGCACAGAAGATAGAAGCTGATTTCTTTTCCATGGGTGTAAATCATAAACCGGTCGATATTGTGAAGGCAGCTCTTGAACATGCTGCCAAGAATAATAACAATGTTGTAATCATTGATACGGCTGGTCGTCTACATATTGATGAAGACATGATGGCAGAGCTGCAGGAGATCAAGGCAAATGTTGAAGTTCATCAGACATTGCTGGTAGTAGATGCCATGACAGGTCAGGATGCTGTTAATGTAGCCAAGGAATTCGATGAGAAGATTGGAGTAGACGGTGTTATCCTTTCCAAGATGGATGGTGATACGCGAGGCGGTGCCGCTCTTTCAGTTAAGGCAGTAACCGGCAAGCCAATTCTCTTTGTAAGTACTGGCGAGAAGTTGACAGATATCGAACAGTTCCATCCGGACAGAATGGCGAATCGTATTCTTGGCATAGGTGATGTGCTGACATTGATTGACAAGGTTGCGGAAGCAAATCTTGACATGGATGCTGACAAAGAGAAAGAGATGACAGCCCGCTTAAAGAAGGGTAAGTTTGACTTTGAAGATTATCTTGAAAGTATGTCTCAGATGAAGAAGCTCGGTGGTTTATCCAGTATTCTGGGTATGATGCCGGGTATGGGAATCAAAGCCAGTGATCTGGAAGGTGCTGTAGATGAGAAACAGCTTGCCAGAATGGAAGCAATTGTTCTTTCCATGACACCTGCTGAGCGTAAGGATCCCAAGCTCCTGAACCCAAGCAGAAAGCATAGAATTGCAAAAGGCGCAGGTGTTGACATCGCAGTTGTAAACCGTTTCATCAAACAGTTTGAGCAGTCACAGAAGATGATGAAACAGCTCCCGGGAATGATGGGAGGATTTGGTGGAAGAAAAGGTAAATTTAAATTTCCTTTCTGATATAAATTATAATTTTTAAGAAAGACTATGAGGTGAATTAAAATGGCAGTAAAAATCAGATTAAGAAGAATGGGTCAGAAGAAAGCTCCTATCTATAGAATTATCGTAGCAGATTCTCGTTCCCCAAGAGATGGAAAGTGTATCGAAGAGATCGGTACTTACAATCCTAACACAGATCCTAGCGAATTCAAGGTAAACGAAGAATTAGCTAAGAAGTGGTTATCTAACGGTGCTCAGCCTACAGACGTTGTAGCTAAGATCTTCAAGGCAGCTGGTATTGAGAAATAAGTAGCTAAGATATCGAAAGCTCTCTTGGAGGTGTGTATATGAAGGAGTTAGTTGAAGTAATTGCAAAGGCTCTTGTAGACAACCCTGATGAAGTTGTTGTAACCGAGAAGGGAAGCGGTAAGAATATTACAGTAGAACTTCATGTTGCAGCTGATGACATGGGTAAAGTAATTGGCAAACAGGGAAGAATTGCAAAGGCAATTCGTTCTGTTGTTAAGGCAGCATCATCCAAAGAAAATATCAAGGTAGATGTTGAAATCGTCTAAAATTCGGGGTGTTCTTATTTAAGAGCACCCTATTTTATTAATTGGAGGTTACATGGAAGATTTGTTACAGGTGGGTGTAATTACCCAGACACATGGCATCCGTGGTGAAGTGAAAGTATTTCCTACAACAGATGACGCCAACCGTTTCAAGAAATTAAAAGAAACAATTCTGGATACCGGCAAAGAAAAGATTACTTTGGAAATTGAAGGCGTAAAGTTCTTCAAACAGTATGTGATTTTGAAATTTAAAGGATATGACAATATCAATGATATTGAGAGATATAAAGGCAAGAGCTTATACGTTACTCGTGCCAATGCAGTAAAACTTCGTAAAGATGAATATTTTATCGCTGATCTGATCGACATCAATGTATATGATGAAGAAGATAAGCCTTTTGGTATATTAAAAGATGTAATCGAAACCGGTGCAAATGATGTATATGACATTAAAATGAACGATGGCAGAAGTGTGCTTGTACCGGCAATCAAAGAATGCATTCTTTCTGTAGATATTGAGAACAGAAAAATGGTCATTCATTTATTAGATGGATTATTGGAGGACTAGGATACATCATGCATTTTCATGTTATGACACTGTTCCCTGAAATGATTATGGAAGGGCTATCCAAAAGTATCATTGGAAGAGCGCAGCAGAAGGAATGCATTTCGTTAGATGCAGTGAACATTAGAGATTATACGTTGGATAAGCACAAGAAAGTAGACGATTATCCATATGGTGGCGGTGCAGGTATGCTGATGCAGGCACAGCCTGTATATGATGCGTATCAGGCAGTACTGGAATCTATTCATAACAGAGGAGATTGCTCTGACAGAAAGGTACGTGTGATTTATATGACACCCCAGGGTGAAGTCTTTTCCCAGCAAAAGGCTGTAGAACTGGCAAAGGAAGAAGACCTGATCTTTCTGTGCGGTCATTATGAAGGTATTGATGAGCGTGTGCTGGAAGAGATTGTTACAGATTATATCTCCATCGGAGATTATGTACTTACAGGTGGCGAACTCCCGGCTATGGTCATGATTGATACCATATCCAGACTGGTTCCCGGTGTTCTGAACAATGGGGAATCTGCACAGACAGAATCACATTCTGATGGACTTCTGGAGTATCCACAGTATTCCAGACCAGAAGTATGGCATGAGAAAAAGGTGCCGGATGTTCTGTTGAGCGGTCATCATGCCAATATTGAAAAATGGCGACATGAACAGGCACTGTTGCGAACACAGCAGAGACGTCCTGACATGTATTCGGCTTATATGGAAGCTCATCCGCCACTTCCACCCAAGAGACGCCGCCGCAAATCAGCGAATGCGGTAAATAAAGAAGAAAATACGGAAAAATTCCATGAAAAAATTCAAGAAGATACTTGCATAATTCAATAACATAGTGTATATTATTAATGTTGCGATTAAAGATGGTCCTCTGATACGAAGAATGGCTTTCGGGTAAGGCTGGTATTAAGAACGTCGAGTAGATTAAGGAGGCAAACAATGAACGAAATTATTAAAGAGATCGAACAGGCTCAGTTAAAGGAATCCGTAGACAAGTTTAACGTAGGTGATACAGTTAAGGTTTATGGTAAGATCAAGGAAGGTAACCGCGAAAGAGTACAGGTTTTCGAAGGTACTGTATTAAAGATTCAAGGCGGCAGCAACCGTGAGACTTTCACAGTAAGAAAGATTTCTAACGGCGTTGGCGTTGAGAAGACATGGCCTATGCATTCTCCTAACGTTGAGAAGGTAGAAGTAGTTAGAACTGGTAAGGTTAGAAGAGCTAAGCTTAACTACTTGAGAAGCCGTGTAGGTAAGAAGGCTAAGGTTAAAGAGCTTGTTAAATAATTGAAACATAATTTGTTCAAGAATAGAAGCGGGGTCCGTTATGGACTCCGTTTTTTATTACCGATTTTGTACACAGTATTATATGTTAAGATTTTAACAAGGATGGATTGCATGAAATAGAACGTTGCGTTGAACACATAATTGAGGTATACTGGTAGCAGTATGTATAACAGGATAAGGGAAAACGATGGCTCGACGTAAAGGACTTACTTTTTATCAGAAAAAGAAAAAACTAAATATCGCATTAATACATGAAATTATCAGCTGGATATTCTGGATCGTCATGTCAATTATTCTGGCGTTACTGGTGGTATACTGCATTGGAATGAAAACCAGTATTATAGGTCCTTCTATGGAACCGAGTCTGTACAATGGACAGGAGATTTTCCTGAACAGACTGATTTATAAGATTACTTCTCCAAAGGCAGGGGATGTCGTTGTCTTTTTACCAAATGGAAATGAGAAATCCCATTATTATGTGAAAAGAGTGGTAGCTGTACCCGGTGATGAACTGTACGTAAAGAATGGTATACTCTACGTAAATAACGAAGTACAGGACGAATATATCAATGATAAAATCGCAGAAGCCGGATTAGCTGAGAATAAAATTGAACTTGGTGATGATGAATATTTTGTAATTGGAGATAACTGTAATAACAGTGAAGATAGCCGTTCTGCCAATATTGGAAATATCAGGAAAGAACATATTATTGGTAAGGCATGGTTTAAAATGGCAGCACAGAGCAGTTCTATGGGCTTTGTGAATTAATTAGAAAAGGACAGGTAGTATATGGCAAATTATCAATGGTATCCAGGTCATATGACCAAAGCAAAGAGAATGATGCAGGAGGATATCAAGCTTATAGATCTTGTGATTGAACTTGTGGATGCAAGAATTCCCTTAGGGAGCCGCAATCCTGACATTGATGAGCTTGGCAAGAATAAATCCCGGTTGATTCTTTTGAACAAATCAGATTTAGCAGATGCCAGACAGAATAAATTATGGCTGGAATACTTCGCCCAGCGTGGTATTCGGGCTGTTGAAATTAACTCCAAGAATGGAACCGGTGTAAAATCCATTCAGAATGTAGTACAGGAAGTATGTAAAGATAAAATTGAAAGAGACCGCCGCAGAGGTATCATCAATCGCCCTGTAAGAGCAATGGTAGTAGGCATTCCAAATGTTGGTAAATCTACTTTTATTAATTCCTTTGCAGGAAAAGCATGTGCCAAGACAGGTAACAAGCCCGGCGTTACCAAGGGTAAACAATGGATTCGCCTGAATAAGGGACTGGAATTGCTGGATACACCTGGAATCTTGTGGCCCAAGTTTGAAGACCAGACAGTAGGATTACATCTTGCCATGATAGGTTCTATGAACGATGAAATTATTCATCTGGATGAACTTGCTTTTGAGTTAATTCAATTTATCTCATCTTCTTATGAAGGTCTTCTTGAGAAAAGATATGAAATTACAGTACAACCTGATGCTTATGATACATTAAAGGAAATCTGCATCAGCAGAAGATGTTATCTTAAAGGCGAAGAGCTGGATATCATGAAAGCCTCTGCACTTGTTGTAGAAGATTTCAGAAGCGGACGATTAGGCAGAATTACAATTGAACATGCACCTGTTGAGAATAAGGTGGATGAAGAATAAAACAGGGGAAATACATCAATGAAAAATATATTGAAGGAAATTCTAAGCACCAGTATTTATTTACTGGTTGTGTTATGTGCAGCATACTTGATTATTACTTATGTGGGACAGCGTACACAGGTCAGTGGAAGCAGTATGGAGACTACGCTCAGCGATGGAGATAATCTGCTGGTAGATAAGATCACTTACAGGTTTTCGGAACCGAAGCGGTTTGATATTATTGTTTTCCCTTTTCAATATGATACGGATACATATTACATTAAACGAATTATTGGAATGCCTGGCGAAACAGTGCAGATAGACTATGACGGCAATATCTATATCAATGGAAGTCTGCTGGAAGAGTCATATGGGCGGGAAGTCATTCAGAATCCGGGAAGAGCCGCTGAGCCGATTACATTAGGGGAAGACGAATATTTTGTCATGGGTGATAACCGAAACAACAGTTCGGACAGTCGTGATCCGTCAGTAGGCAATATCCATCGTAAAGATATTATAGGCAGAGCATGGGTCAGAATATGGCCATTTTCCAAGTTCGGTGTGTTAAAGCACCAGTAAGGTATGGTATATACATGAAGAAAATCAGTGAAATAAAAGAAGAATTACAGGCAGCCAAAGATGATATGCTGCCTGTTTTCGTGAAAGAATATGAATCAGATGAAAGAAGCGGCGTACAGGCACTTGTTGCAAAGGCACACAAGCGAATGGAAGCGTTAGAACATGAAATTGCCCGTACAGAGCAGATGAAGAAATATGAAAAGGAATATGCCTCTTATGGATATATCTGTGGCATTGATGAAGTGGGCAGAGGACCGTTGGCTGGTCCTGTAGTGGCTGGTGCAGTAATCTTGCCAAAAGACTGTAAAATCCTGTATCTGAATGATTCCAAGCAGCTTACAGCCAAAAAACGTGAAGAATTATATGATATTATCATGGATCAGGCAGTGGCAGTAGGATTGGGATATGCTTCGTATGAAAGAATTGACGAGATCAATATTCTTCAGGCAACCTATGAAGCTATGAGAGAAGCTATTAGTAAATTGGCTGTTCAACCCGATATATTATTAAATGATGCAGTCACAATCCCAAAGGTAACAATACAGCAGGTGCCCATCATCAAGGGAGACGCTAAGAGTATTTCCATTGCTGCAGCAAGTATTGTGGCAAAGGTCACAAGAGACCGGATGATGGTGAAATATGATGAATTATATCCTGAATATCATTTCGCTGAGAATAAGGGATATGGTTCGGCGGCACATATTGATGCTTTAAAAAAATATGGTCCAACACCAATACATAGAAGGACTTTTATACAGAATTTTCTGTAATTATATCTGATGGGATTGTGCAATAAACGGGGGTGAGACAGATTGGATGGATATTCATCAACAATGATGCAGGGACAAGGATATGCATCATCTGTAAATCAGGGTTATCTTCCACAGACGGGAGAGGTAGCCAATCCTAAAACAATTGGAAGTCAGACATCTATTGAATTCTTATCAGAGCTACAGGCTGGTGATACTTTTCAGGGAGAGATTGCTTCTGTAAATGGACAGGAAATCCAGCTCCAGTTATCAAATGGTCAATATATGACAGCTAAACTGGAAGCGCAAATGCAGCTTGCATTAGGTCAGATTCTGAATTTTGAAGTACAGTCCAATGAAAATAACAGGATTGTTCTAAAGCCGTTATATACCAATCTGCTACAGCAACAGGTTGGAGAAGCCGCCTTACGGGCAGCCTCACTTCCTGTCAATTCCAAGAATCTACAGCTCGTATCGATGATGATTGAGAATGGTATATCCATAGATAAAAGTAACCTGCCCAAACTGTATCGTCAGGTCGCACAGAATCCACAGGCTCCTGTCGCAGATATACTTCATCTGAACAAGCTTAACATTCCAATTACGCAGAACAATCTGGCTCAGTATGCCCAGTATAAAGGAATGGAACATCAGCTTACCGGAGCAATAGAAGATACAACGAAAGAGATTTTATCCTTATATGAAGAATTGACGAATACAGATTCTTCCGCTGCCAATATGGGTGGAACCGGGACAACTCCTGTTGCATACATGGATCGTGTAATACAGTTCCTTTTACAGGATGGAACTGAGTCCTCACAACAGGAGCAGCTTACGAATCCTGAACAGACCGTGAGTGAATCCGCAGATACGCAACAGGCAATAAACAGTGATTCAGTCCAACCTGATATCAGTCAGACGATTGAAGAACCAGCACAAAATCCCAATGCAGAACAGACTGTTGGTTCTTCCTCTGAACAGGGAAAGGTATCTACACCTGAGATGAAAGCGGCTGAACAACCTGTAGAAATGCCAAAAGAGAATATGCAGAGACCTTTTACATATGAGCCGGATTGGAAGCAGCAGCTCACCCAATGGCTGGAAGATACGCCACAGGCGAAAGAAAAAATCTATCATTCTGACCGTTTTCGTGAGATTCTGACGAAAGCATTTGCAGATAAATGGACACTTGCACCGGAGGAAGTTGGTGACAAACAAAAGGTAGAACAGTTCTATTCACGCCTGAGTACGGAAAGTGAGCAGCTATCTCAGCTTATGCAGGAAGCTGACACGAATCATACGGCAGGTTCCAGTGCAAAGAATATCCATGAAAATATCAGTTTTATGAATGAGCTGAATCAGTCTTTTCAATATGTACAGCTTCCACTGAAGATGTCAGGTAAGAATGCAAACGGTGAACTGTATGTATATACAAACAAGAAGAATCTTGCAAGAAAAGGTGGTACTCTTACCGCGCTGCTGCATCTGGATATGGCGAATCTTGGACCAATGGATGTCAAGATATCACTGGAAACAGAGAAAGATATGCTGACTACAAGATTTTGCCCGAATGAAGATGTGGTTTCATTTATGCAGGAGCATATGGAAGAATTGACACAGAGACTGACCAGAGCCGGGTATGTCTGCAAAACATATGTAGAACCAAGACAGGAACAGAAGTCAGTTATGGATATTATGGAAGAACAGTCTGGAGTTGCTGTTACACCGCTTAGTTACCAGGCTTTTGATATTAAGGCATAGGAGGAGTACTGATGGATGAGAAGAGAAAACCAACCCAGGCAGTAGCTCTGGAATACGATCCTGCCGATAATGCGCCAAAAGTAATTGCCATGGGACGTGGTGCGTTGGCTGATCGTATCATAGAAAAAGCCAAAGATTCCAATATTCCTGTTCATCGTGATGATAAGCTGGCTGATACACTCTCAAAGCTTGAGATTGGTGATATGATTCCACCAGAATTATATAGCGCTGTTGCAGAGATTCTGGTGTTTGTTGACAGTATGGATAAAATAAAAGCAAAGGTAAATGCATATCATGAACAAAAGGCAGACGGGAAGCGAATATGAGCAAAAGGCAGCACAGTATCTACAGGCTAAGGGTGCTCATGTTCTGGAATTGAACTACCGAAATCGTAAAGGTGAAATAGATCTGATTGCCCGTGATGGGGATTATCTGGTGTTCGTAGAGGTGAAATACCGTAAAGATACACGTAAAGGAGCCCCGGAGGAAGCTGTAAATTACCGAAAAAGGCAAAATATCTGTCGTGTAGCAGATTATTACAGAATGACGCATGGAATTGGCGAATTTACGCCGATACGTTATGATGTGATTGCTTTTTGTGGTGATGAAGTCATATGGCATCAGAATGCATTTGAGCATTTGTGGTAACTGGCAAGATTTTAAAGAGGAGATAAATAGAGAATTGAATATAATCAGAAAGGGACAATTGAATACTTGTAATATAAAGGAAAAACTAATTTCTGACACAAGTGTCACTTATATTACGTTTGATAATCTGGAACAGACAGGAATCATACAACAGGGATTTTCTACCAGATTAGGTGGTGTGAGCAAAGGCGAGTTTGCTTCTATGAATCTGAGTTTTTCACGTAATGATGATCCGTTGGCTGTGATGGAGAATTATCGGAGATTTACAGCGATTATGGACTGCACACCTGATGATGTGGTAGCGTCTCATCAGACTCATACAACCAATGTGCGCAGAGTGAGCAGTGCAGATAAGGGAAAAGGTGTAACACGGGATAAAGATTATTCTGATATAGATGGGCTGATTACAAATGAATCAGGCATTTTGTTAGCCTGCTTCTTTGCTGATTGTGTGCCACTTTATTTTGTAGACCCTGTGCATCATGCGATAGGACTTGCTCATTCTGGCTGGAGAGGAACAGTTGGAAGAATGGGGCAGAAGACAATTGACTCCATGAGTCATGCATTTGGAACCAGACCAGAAGATGTGCAGGCGGCAATAGGGCCTTCTATTTGCCAGAGCTGTTATGAAGTGAGCGAGGAAGTTGCTGTGGCTTTTGCCAAACAGTTTACACCAGACAGACAGTTGGCAGTGGAATATTTACAGCGTTATCAGCAGGAGATTACAGAGGCAGACATAGACAATTGTCTTTTGCAGGATAAGGGTAATGGCAAATATCAGCTGAATCTATGGTATGCGAATTACTGCGTTATGCGTGAGGCTGGAATCCCTGCGGAACAGATTGCGGTTACAGATATCTGTACCTGCTGCAATCCACAGTTCCTTTTCAGTCATAGAGCCAGTCATGGCAGGAGAGGCAATCTGGGTGCTTTTCTTATGTTAAAATAAATAATCTGATTCTTATTTCATATGTCAGGTCACAGAATACGTTCTGTGGCTTGGCTTTTTTTATTTCTCTGGTCAAAAAATGAAGAAAAATTAAGAATAAATACGTTATTAATTAATGTAGAATTAAATGCGCGTTTATTTTCTGTTTATTTATGAATGCTATGATGTAACAAACATCAGGAAGAGGAATGAGAATGAATATGAATCATAAAATACAGAAATTATTAACAATAACCGTACCTTGTTACAATTCACAGGATTATATGAGAAGATGCCTGGATTCTCTGGTGCGTGGTGGAGACAAAGTAGAGATTATTATTGTAGATGATGGGTCAACGGATGCGACAGGTGAAATTGCAGACCAGTACGCAGCAAATTACAGCAATATCGTCAAGGTAATACATAAAGAAAATGGTGGTCACGGATCTGGTGTCAATGCCGGACTTACAGCAGCTACAGGTAAATATTTTAAGGTTGTAGATTCTGATGACTGGCTGGATGCAGATGCCTATGAGAAGCTTCTGACTGAGATCGCCAATTTTGCAGAGTGCAGGGAGAGAGCACCTTATATAACAATCCCTGACCTGTTTATCTGTAATTATATCTATGATCATCTGGATCAGGGTGTCAAACAGACTATGAGATACGAGAATGTTTTTCCCAAAGGACGCATGTGCAACTGGAATCAGATCAAAAGCTTCCGTCCATCACAATATCTTGTGATGCATGCGCTCGTCTTTCGGACAGATATCCTCAGAAAAGCCGATATTAAACTGCCAGAGCATACTTTTTACGTGGATAATATCTTTGCCTATGAGCCTTTACCTTATGTGGAAAACATTTACTATATGGACATTGATCTGTATCACTATTACCTGGGGCGTGATGACCAGTCTGTGAATGAAAAGGTATTGATGAAGAGAATCGATCAACAGATTTTTGTAACAAAATGGGTATCCCACTGCGTTGATCTGGATGCTGTGGCAGCGCATTACCCGAAGCTTGCCAAATATATGTGTAGAAATATTTCTATTATGATGGCAATATCCTCCATCCATCTGTTACTTATCCATACGCAGGAAGCCTATGAGAAACGCACACAATTATGGGAAGAGATAAAATGTGAAAATGTTGGTCTATATTATCGACTCAAATACCGTACCATCAGTGGATTGACCTATCTGCCGGGTCGGCTGGGCGGTAAAATCACGATAGGAGGATACAGACTTGCAAACAGAATATACAAATTTCAATAAAGAACAGACATACATTTATATTGGTTTTGTATCCACTCCGGGACTTTTTGCATCTATGATCCGACGAGTGATCGAACAGAAATATGTCCATGTGGTGCTTGGTCTGGACGAAGGGCTGGAGGAAGCCTACAGCGTAGGACGCAGGAATCCGGCAATCCCTATCCTTGCCGGATTTGAGCAGGAAGAAAAAGACAAAATCCTGCGGGTATTTCCCAATGCCGAATATATGATCTGCAGGATACCATGCAGTATACAGCAGAAAGAGTACATAAAAGAAATATTACATCAATGTATGAAGGACCATTATCATATTCATTATACAGTTCTTGGATTACCCTTTCTTTTGTGTAATATTCCCTTTTATCAAAAAGGACATTATACCTGTTCCTCTTTTCTTGCCAGATTATTGGAAGAAGCAGGCATTTTGCGTTTTGATAAACATTTTTCACTGGTAACTCCCAGAGATTTCATGGAATATCAGGAGAAAGAAGTTATTTTTGAAGGAGCGTTACGTGAATTGGTATCTGATAGAAATGTCTATACAACAGGAGTGGTAAAATATGAAGGCTAACACAAAGAGAATAGCAGAAATATTGCTCTTTCTTGGCGTAATGGCATTGACCTTTTACACCTTTTTCTATCAGCAAAATCCACTACAGATTCTGGATGCAGTCAGACAGATACGGATAAGTTATGCAATCCTTGCCTTTGGGCTTGGAATCATGTTTGTATGTCTTGAAGGAAGTATGATATGGTATCTTCTCCATGGATTAGGCAGTTCGAGCAGCCTGCCACGATGTATACAATATTCATTTATCGGATTTTTCTATTCAGGAATCACTCCATCGGCAACCGGCGGACAGCCTATGCAGTTATATTATATGCAAAAGGATGGCAATCGTACTGCTGACAGTACGGTTGTTCTTATGACTGTCGCTCTTGCATATAAATTCGTTCTGGTTCTGATTGGTATTGGGATTATGGTTGGCTGGCATAAATCATTACATCTCTATCTTGGAAATTATTATTATTTGTATCTTGTAGGAATCGGACTGAATATACTGCTGGTCGTGATGATTGGTACGGTTATGCTGCAACCTGAAATAATCAGACATATTGCCGGGAGAATAGATAACCTGCTGGTGCATTTGAAAATTTTAAAAGCAAATGGAAACAGACTGAGCCAGATGGAGCAGTTTATTGAGAATTACCGTTGTGCGGTTGTTTTCCTACAGCATAATTACAGAAAAATCCTTATCATATTGGCAATGACTTTTCTGCAACGCAGTACAGTATTCCTGTTGACTGGTGTCGTATATATGGGATTTGGATTACATACGACTCCAATATATACCGTAATCTTGTTGCAGGCATGTGTCTACATTGCTGTTGATATGCTTCCTGTACCTGGTGCACAGGGAATCACGGAACTTATGTACAGAGCAGTTTTTATCCCTGTTTTTGGTTCAGAGCTTCTGATTCCTTCCATGCTGGTATGCAGAGCCATGAATTTCTACTTTTTGTTGATATTTTCAATGATAGCAGCAATCTGGAAACATTTTAATATAACTTTGGCGTTGACAAACCCAAAATAACACGCTATAATCACATTTATTGAAAGGCAATGAAAAGAATAAGTAGCATATATCAGATACTTACAGAAAGCAGCCGGTTGATGAGAGGCGCAAGTGAACATATATGTGAATACCTCTTGGAGCTGCACACCGAAATGTATAGCAGAGTAGGCTGTGACGGATACCCGCACGTTAGAGTGGGAGAGTATCGTTCTGATATGGAATCGTACTTACTAAGGCATAAGGCGTGAGCTTTATGTGAATAAAGGTGGTAACACGGGTTTAACCTCGTCCTTTGTTTTTATACAGGGAACGAGGATTTTTTTATTCTTATTTCCCTGACAGTTCCGGGATTTCCATAGCACTGTATGGAAATCAGCGTGAAAAATCATATAAGGACAGTGCAGAAGAGGAAGGTAAGAAAATGACAGTTTATGACGAACTTGTGGCTCGTGGATTGATTGCACAGGTCACAGATGAAGAAGAAATCAAAGAATTAATCAACAATGGTAAAGCTACTTTTTACATTGGCTTTGACCCTACGGCAGACAGCCTTCATGTAGGACATTTCATGGCTCTTTGCCTGATGAAGCGTTTACAGATGGCTGGCAATAAGCCTATCGCATTGATCGGTGGCGGTACAGGTATGGTCGGCGACCCATCTGGTAAGACAGATATGCGTAAGATGCTGACCAAAGAAGATATTCAGCACAACTGCGACTGCTTCAAGAAGCAGATGAGCCGTTTTATCGACTTTGGAGAAGACAAGGCATTGATGGTCAACAACGCTGACTGGCTTATGAACCTGAACTATATTGAATTACTGCGTGAAGTTGGTGCTCATTTCTCTGTAAACCGTATGTTGACAGCTGAGTGTTACAAACAGCGTATGGAGAGAGGATTAAGCTTCCTGGAGTTCAACTACATGATCATGCAGAGCTACGATTTCTACACCCTTTTCCAGAAATACGGATGTAATATGCAGTTCGGTGGTGATGATCAGTGGAGCAACATGCTTGGTGGTACAGAACTGATCCGTCGTAAGTTAGGCAAAGATGCATACGCTATGACAATTAATCTTCTGCTTAATTCTGAAGGCAAGAAGATGGGTAAGACAGAGTCAGGTGCTGTATGGCTCGATTCTGAAAAGACATCTCCTTACGAATTCTTCCAGTACTGGAGAAATGTAGCTGATGCTGATGTTATCAAGTGTCTGAAGATGCTTACTTTCCTGCCATTGGAAGAAATCGTGGCTATGGAAAGCTGGGAAGGCAGTCAGTTAAATAAGGCAAAGGAAATCCTTGCATTTGAATTAACCAAGCTGGTACATGGCGAAGAAGAAGCACAGAAGGCTAAAGAAGCATCTGCTGCATTATTCGCAGGTAATGGTAATCATGAGAATATGCCTACAACAGCATTAGCTGATGAAGATTTTGCTGATGGCAGCATTGATATCATGTCTATTCTTGTAAAAGCCGGAATGACAGCATCCCGTTCAGAAGCAAGAAGAGCCGTAGAACAGGGCGGCGTAACTGTAAATGGCGAGAAGGTTACAGACATCAAGACCACTTACGAAAAAGCTGTATTCGCCGAAGAATTTGTAATCAAGAAGGGTAAGAAGAGTTTCCAGAAGATTACTTTGGCTTAATCAAAATACTGTGAAATAAAAAATCCAACCACTTGAGATACTCATTAGTGGTTGGATTTTTTTATTTATTTTTCGTTATATAAAGTCAGGATCTTTTGAATCTTCTCCGTAGGAGTCAATACATTCTCCATGGATAAGTCATGATTCATAAAGTCAATGATAGAAGCAAGGAATTTGCTCATATCAGCTTCCAGATAATATGGTTTTGTCAATAATTCAGGTGGACGATAGCAAAGGTTCGTAGTAATAACTCTGTCAAAGATACCATCTGCATATGCCTTGTCAAAAGCATCCATTCCATTGGTGAACAGACCGAATGTCGTGCAGATAAATACACGTCTTGCACCCATTTTCTTGAGCTGTCTGGAAGTATCTATCATACTGTCACCGGAAGAGATCATATCATCAATGATAATGATGTCTTTTCCATGAATATCATTTCCAAGGAATTCATGAGCAACAATAGGATTCTTACCATTTACGATAGTAGAGTAGTCACGACGCTTGTAGAACATACCTGTATCAGCACCGAGCACACTTGAAAAATAGATTGCACGATCCAGCGCACCTTCATCAGGGGAGATTACAATAATGTGATCTTTATCCATAACAAGATCTTTCTCTGCGCTCAGAAGAGCTCTTGCAAACTGATAATGTGCTGTAAAATTATCAAAACCTTTCAAAGGAGCAGCATTTTGAATCCTGGGATCATGAGCGTCAAAGGTAATGAAATTGGATACGCCCATCTCACTTAATTCTTCAAATGCAAATGCACAGTCAAGAGATTCTCTTCCTGTTCTTCTGTGCTGACGTCCTTCATATAAGAAAGGCATAATCACATTGATTCTATGAGCCTTGCCTGCTGCAGCAGCAATTACTCGTTTCAACTCCTGGTAATGATTATCAGGAGACATATGGTTCTCATAACCATTCATCTTGTAAGTAAGACTGTGATTGCAGACATCAACGATGATAAATAAATCTTTACCACGTACTGTCTCATTTAAAACGACCTTACCTTCACCGCTGTTAAAACGTGGAGCGCTGAAGTCTAACTGATAATTTTTCTCGGAATAGCCCTGAAAAGCAGGATCTTCATTATATACATTATGAATACTGCTGCGAAATTCTACCAGATAGTCATTTACCTTACTGCCCAGATCCGCTGCACTTTGCAGAGTGATCAGCTTTAAGGGAGCTACTGGCATGGCATTTTCCAACTCATGTAAATTTGGCATGATAAACCTCCAGAAATAAGGGTACCCTTATCATATAATGTAATTTAGATATCACTAACTATATTATTTTATATCATTCTGCTAGTGACACGTCAAGAAAATTCTAGTATGATATAAGAATGAGCTATGCTCATTCTTATATCATACCAAAGCTATAAAGGACTTAATAAAATGAAGAAAAAGAACGAACACATTGTGGAAAAGGTGCTTCCCGGAAGTATTGCAGAGGAAATGGAGATTACTCCTGGAGATGCGCTCCTTGAAATCAATGGGCATAAAATAGAAGATATTTTTGACTACCAGTATTATACACAGGATGAATATATAGAAATCCTTGTGCGTAAGCCCTCCGGTGAAGAGTGGCTTTTGGAGATTGATAAAGGATACGATGAAGATCTTGGAATTACTTTTGAGAATGGTCTTATGGATGATTACAGATCCTGCCATAACAAATGTATTTTCTGCTTTATTGATCAGATGCCTAAGGGCATGCGTGATACCCTGTATTTTAAAGATGATGATTCCAGACTTTCTTTCCTGCAGGGAAATTACGTTACTCTGACGAATATGTCAGATGAAGACGTAGACAGAATCATCCGCTATAATCTGTCGCCAATCAACGTATCATTCCAGACAACTAATCCTGAGCTGCGTTGCAAGATGCTCAACAACCGTTTTGCAGGGCAGGCTCTGGAGAAGGCATGGAAGCTGGCACAGGCAGGCATTATCATGAACGGTCAGATCGTATTGTGTAAGGGCGTAAATGATGGCGCTGAGCTTGACAGAAGTATTCGTGATCTGTCAGCATATCTTCCTAATCTTGAAAGTGTATCTGTTGTTCCTGTAGGATTATCCAAATACAGAGATGGACTATTTCATCTGGAGCCTTTTACAAAAGAAGATGCCCAGGATGTACTGCGTATCATTCACGGCTGGCAAAATAAAATATATCCTGAATATGGCACACATTTTGTACATGCCAGCGACGAATGGTATATTCTTGCAGAAGAGGAACTTCCACCAGAGGAACAGTATGATGGCTATTTACAGCTGGAAAATGGTGTAGGAATGCTGCGGCTTTTGCTGGATGAATTTGCCGAAGCTATGGAAGAGGACCGTATCAATGGCAGACAGGCGCGTGCAAAACATATCACACTTGCTACAGGGCGTCTTGCCTATCGTTTCATCAAACAAATGGCAAAGCAGATGGAAGAGCGTTATGAGGGGCTGCAAATTGATGTCATTGCAATCAGAAATGACTTCTTTGGCGAAATGATCACAGTATCAGGTCTTCTTACAGGACAGGATATCATGGCACAGCTCAAAGACAGAGATCTTGGTGAGAAACTTCTTTTGCCGCAGAATGTTCTGAAAAGCGGAGAACCTGTATTTCTGGATGATTATACTTTAGACGATATTGAAAAAGCTTTACAAGTCCGGATAGATATTGTAAAATCAAGCGGTCGGGATTTTATCGAAGCAATTTTATCAGATTAGAAATGGAGCGTAAAAATGGGAAATAGTAAAAAGAAACCAATTGTTGCGGTAGTAGGACGTCCCAATGTTGGTAAATCTACATTATTCAATGCACTTGCTGGAGAGAAGATTTCCATTGTCAAAGATACTCCTGGCATTACAAGAGATAGAATTTATGCAGATATTCAATGGTTGAACTGGAATTTTACCCTTATAGATACAGGTGGTATTGAGCCGGACAGTAATGACGTCATTCTTTCACAGATGCGTGAGCAGGCAGAAATTGCCGTTGCAACAGCAGATGTTATCTTATTCCTTGTTGATGTGAAGCAGGGACTGGTAGATGCAGATGCCAAAGTTGCCGATATGCTCAGACGCAGCCATAAACCGGTAATTCTTGTAGTGAACAAGGTAGACAGCTTTGCGAAGTTTGAAGCAGATGTATATGAATTTTATAATCTTGGTATTGGCGATCCAATACCTGTTTCTGCTGCCAACCGTTTGGGTCTTGGCGAAATGTTGGACGCTGTGACTGCTTTATTTAATGAAGAAGATTTCACAGAAGAAGAGGATGACAGACCAAGAATTGCCATCGTAGGTAAACCTAACGTAGGTAAGTCTTCTATTATTAATAAGTTAGTAGGTGAGAACAGAGTCATTGTCTCTGATATCGCAGGAACTACCAGAGATGCCATAGATACAGAAGTTGTGCATAATGGCAAGGATTATATTTTCATAGATACAGCAGGTCTTCGCCGTAAGAACAAGATCAAGGAAGAGCTGGAGCGTTTCATGATCATCCGTACGGTAAGTGCTGTAGAGCGTGCAGATGTAGTCGTACTGGTCATTGATGCTGAAGAAGGCGTTACAGAACAGGATGCCAAGATAGCAGGTATTGCACATGACCGTGGAAAAGGCATTATTATTGCAGTTAATAAATGGGATGCTGTAGAGAAGGATGATAAGACAATTTACCGCTTTACAGAAAAGGTAAGAAATATCCTGTCCTTTATGACCTATGCAGAGATCGTATTTATTTCTGCCAAGACAGGACAGCGTCTGAATAAATTATTTGAAACCATTGATATGGTTATCGAGAATCAGTCTCTTCGTATTGCAACAGGTGTTGTAAATGAGATCGTTACAGAGGCAGTCGCTCTTCAGCAGCCACCTTCAGACAAGGGAAAACGTCTCAAGATTTTCTATACAACGCAGGTAGGCGTAAAACCGCCAACTTTTGTTGTATTTGTAAATGATAAAGAACTGATGCATTTTTCATACACAAGATATCTGGAGAATAAAATACGTGAAGCATTCGGGTTCCGTGGTACTTCATTAAAATTCATCATAAGAGAAAGAAAGGAAGACAAATAGCGATGATTCGTGTAGTTTGTGTCTTGATCGGCTATATATTTGGTTTATTTCAGACTTCATATATATATGGAAAAATGAAAGGAATCGACATCAGAAAACACGGAAGTGGTAATGCAGGTACTACCAATACTTTACGTGTTATGGGTAAAAAAGCAGGCGCAATCGTACTTTTCTGCGATATCATGAAGACAGGTCTTGCCATGACTCTTGTTCGCTTCCTGTTCAAGAATACGTATGGTGACATATTGCCATTACTGGCTCTGTATACAGGTGCTGGAGCTATTCTTGGTCATAACTTCCCTTTTTATCTTCACTTCAAGGGTGGAAAGGGCATTGCCTGTACAGCAGGTCTGATTATTTTCTTCCATCCGTATATGATCTTACCTGAAGTCATTACTTTCTTTGGTACATTTTTTCTGACACATTATGTATCTCTGGGTTCTTTGTTAGTGCAGATTGTTCTGATTGCAGAAATGATTATCTTTGGACAGATGGGACTCTTTGGAATGTCCCAGGGTGCATTGATTGAACTTTATATTGTTACGACTTTGCTGGCAATGTTGGCATTCTGGGAGCATAGAGCTAATATTGACCGTTTAATACATAAAACAGAGCGTAAGACTTATTTATCCAAGAAAAACGAAGAATAAAAAGGCAAGAGGTAGAGCATATGGCAAAAATAGGTATCATTGGAGCTGGAAGCTGGGGAATTGCTTTGTCAGTTCTATTGCATAATAATGGACATGAGATTACAGTATGGTCCATCCTTGAAGATGAAATCAATATGCTGAAAACAGAGCATGAGCATAAGGATAAACTGCCGGGTGTTAAATTACCGGAAGATATGATATTCACAACTTCATTGCCGGAAGCAATTGAAGGCAAGGATATTCTGGTTCTGGCAGTTCCATCACCTTTTACAAGAAGTACATCCCACAATATGAAGCCGTATGTAGCGGACGGACAGATCATAGTCAATGTAGCCAAGGGTATCGAGGAGCATACTCTTATGACCCTGTCTCAGATTATTGAGGAAGAGGTTCCGCAGGCTAATGTAGCTGTTCTTTCCGGTCCTTCCCATGCAGAAGAAGTAGGAAGAGGTATTCCTACTACCATCGTAGTTGGTGCTAAGACCAGAGAGACCGCCGAGTATATTCAGAATGTCTTCATGAGTGATGTATTTCGTGTCTATATCAGCCCGGATGTTCTGGGAATAGAATTAGGTGCAGCTCTTAAAAATGTAGTGGCTCTCGCAGCAGGTATTGCAGATGGTTTGGGTTATGGAGATAATACCAAAGCAGCGCTGATTACACGAGGCATTACAGAAATCGCCAGACTTGGTACAGCTATGGGTGGTAAATTTGAGACATTCTGTGGCTTATCCGGTATTGGAGATTTAATTGTTACCTGTGCCAGCATGCATTCCAGAAACCGTAGAGCCGGTATCCTGATCGGTCAGGGCAAGACAATGGAAGAAGCCATGGCAGAAGTCAAAATGGTAGTAGAAGGTGTATATTCTGCGAAAGCTGCCAAAGCTCTTGCAGAGAAATATCACGTGGAACTTCCTATTATTGAACAGGTAAACGAAGTATTATTTAATGGAAAATCTGCGGCTGTAGCAGTGAAGGATCTTATGATCCGTGATAAGAAAATAGAACATCAGGATTGGAATTAGGTAAAAGGATTCATAGATTTTGTGCAGTCATAGTACTGTATTCCATGTAAAAGAGAGGAAAAAATAATGGAAAAAAAGGTCCCGGAAAGAAAAGTAACTTTAAAAGATGACGATATCATTTATGTATATGATAAAAGAATCAATAAATGTATCAGGGAAGACTGTGAGGGTGTTGTAAAATATGGACTTGTTCTGAAAACAAGTATTACAGAGGATGAGACATTGAACTGTTTTGCCTGCAACAAATGCCATATGAAATATACAGCATATCCCAATTATGTCAGAATTACGCATCCGGATCTTCTTCACATCTATAATCAGGAGGAAGTTACTGCAAGAGACCAGAAGCGTGCAGAAGATGCCAGAAAACAGGCACTTCGTGACAGACGTAAAAATAATGCCGCCAGAAAGCCATTTGCTCATAAGCCTTATCGCAGAGATCATGACTCTGATACCCGTGATCATTCAACACAGGGCAGAAGACCTTATGAAGGAAGAAGAAGGTATGAAGATCGTAAGCCCTATGGCGAAGGTAATACCAGTGAGGACAGAAGAACATACCGAAGCAGAACTTCCTATAGCGAAGACCGCAGACCATATGGTGAAAGGAAAACGTACAGCGAAAGAAAGTCGTATGGTGAAGGAAAACCATACGGCGATAGAAACTCATATGGCGAGAAAAAGCCATACGGAAACAGAAGTTATCATAATGATCATAAATCTTATGGACCAAAAAGGACACTTTCTTAGTGTCCTTTTGTCATATTCAGGATACACGCCCTCATATACTTAAAGCAAAGGACATGGGGAACAATCTATCATGGGATATCTTGAAGAAAATCAGGAATTTAATTTATACAAAGACATTAGTCAGAGAACTGGCGGCGAAATATACATAGGAGTTGTAGGACCTGTCAGGACAGGTAAATCTACATTTATCAAAAGATTTATGGATATTATGGTCATTCCAAAGATAGAGAATGAACATGACAGAACCAGAGCAATGGATGAGCTTCCACAGAGCAGTGGTGGGAAAACCATTACAACGACAGAACCTAAATTTATACCCAAAGAAGCTGTGGAGATTAATATTAATGACAATTCCAAAGTGAAAGTACGTTTAATTGACTGTGTAGGCTATATGGTAGATGGAGCTACCGGTCATATGGAGGAAGATGTGGAGCGCATGGTAAAAACTCCCTGGTCTACAGAAGAAATTACTTTCACACAGGCTGCTCAGATAGGGACTCGTAAGGTAATTCAGGATCATTCCACGATTGGTATTGTAGTAACAACTGACGGCAGTTTTGGAGAACTGCCAAGAGAAGCCTACCGTCAGGCAGAAGAACAGACAATCACAGAATTGCAGCGTATAGGAAAGCCTTTTGTAGTACTGGTCAATACCTCTAAACCTTACAGTGATGAAGCAAAAAATCTTGCCATAGAACTGGAGGAACAATACAAGGTCAAAGCCCTGACAGTGAATATTGACCAGATGAGAAAAGAAGATATCGCACATATTCTGGAAGAAGTCATGTATGAATTTCCATTATCTGTGGTGGAGTTCTATACACCAAAATGGATGGATATGATGTCTGTTGCCAATCCGATGAAACAGGATATCATAGATAAACTTCGTGAAATCATGAATCAGATACAGTCTGTGAGAGATTTATCCAATCAGGATTTACAGATTGACAGTCAGTATGTAAAGAAATGTAAATTCGACCATATCAATATAGCAGATGGTACTGCGGCATATCAATTAGATGCAGATAATCAGTATTATTATGAAATGCTCAGTAATATGACAGGCGAGACAATCAATGGAGAATACCAGTTGATGCAGCTGCTTATGACTCTGGCAGAAATGAAAAAGGAATACAGTAAAGTACTCAGCGCACTGGAAAGTGTCCGTCAGAAAGGGTATGGTGTCGTAACACCGGATAAAGAAGAAATAACCCTGGATACTCCTACAGTAATCAAACATGGTAATAAATACGGGGTCAAGATCAAGGCACAAAGCCCATCTATCCATATGATCAAAGCCAATATTGAAACAGAGATTGCACCAATTGTCGGAACACAGCAACAGGCACAGGATCTGATTCACTATATTTCCGATGCAGAGACCTCCAAGGAGGGCATATGGGAGACTAATATCTTTGGAAAAACCATTGAACAACTGGTAAATGATGGTATTACCAGTAAGATTACCATGATAGGAGAAGAAAGCCAGATGAAGTTACAGGATACCATGCAAAAGATTGTCAATGACTCCAATGGTGGAATGGTATGCATTATCATATAGTGTGGAAAGAAGCAGGTTAGAGAAACAGAAGTCAATTCTGTTTCTTTTTCTATGGTGGTTTTTTACATCAGAATCTGTTATACTTAGAAATAGACACCTCAAAAAACAGACAAGGAGGATTCATATGAACGAAGTATATGATAAACTGATGAATTGTTATAAAAGTGTAAGGGAGAAAACAGATTTTGTACCTGAAGTAGCGCTGGTATTAGGTTCCGGGCTTGGGGATTATGCTGACCATATTCAGGTAGTAACAGAAATCAATTACAGCGATATCGAAGGATTCCCGGTATCTACCGTAGTAGGACATGCCGGTAAATTTATCTTTGGTTATGTAGGTAAAGTACCTGTAGTATGCATGAAGGGACGTGTACATTATTATGAAGGATATCCTGTATCTGATGTAGTCCTTCCTACAAGACTGATGAAGCTTTTGGGCGCAAAAATCCTGTTCCTGAGTAATGCATCCGGTGGAATGAACCGCAAGTTCCAGGCTGGGGATCTGATGATGATTACAGATCATATCGGTATGTTTGCACCCAATCCTTTAATTGGAGCGAATATAGAGGAACTTGGAACAAGATTCCCTGATATGAGCCAGGTATACGATCTGGAATTGCAGGAACTGATCAGAACAACGGCAAAAGAAAATAACATTCCATTACAGGAAGGTGTCTATGTACAGCTTACAGGTCCTTCCTACGAATCTCCGGCTGAGATCCGTATGCTGGCTGATTATGCTGATGCAGTAGGTATGAGTACTGTTGTGGAAGCAATTGCAGCTAATCACTGTGGACTGCGTGTATGTGGAATTTCCTGTGTATGTAATCTCGCTGCCGGTATGAACCCGACACCATTATCACATAAAGAAGTACAGGAAGCAGCAGATAAAGCAGCTCCGTTATTTACAGAGCTTGTAACAAAAGTCATAGAGAAAATAGGAGCATAAATAAAATGGATAATAAAGAATTAATCAGACTGGCTCTCGAAGCCAGAGAAATGGCATATGTACCATATTCAGGATTTAAGGTCGGAGCTGCCTTACTTACTAGAGAAGGCAAAGTATATAAGGGATGTAATATTGAAAACGCAGGTTATACACCTACTAACTGCGCAGAACGTACTGCATTTTTCAAAGCTGTAAGCGAAGGAGAACGCGAATTCAGTGCCATCGCCATTGTTGGTGGAAAAGGTGATCTGCCCACAGATTATGCCTATCCCTGCGGTGTATGCAGACAGGTTATGATGGAGTTCTGTGATCCGAAAACTTTCAGAGTCATTACAGCCATTTCCGAAGACACTTATCTGGACAAGACATTGGAAGAAATGCTGCCCTTTGGTTTTGGCCCTTCCAATCTCTAGGTGTTTTTATGGAATGGATTGGATTATTTTCGATTATCGTTGTTGGCGTGGTGTATTGCATGATTCGGGGCGCACGGGAAGAGAAGAAGCGTAAGGAGCAATACAGACAGCATCTTATACAGGATTATGGCAAGTATGAGGTTAAGGAATATTCTGAAGAGCAGCTAAAGACAATTTCCCGCCTTTTTGAAAAAAAACTGCAAAAAGACAAAGAAAGTCAGCCGTTCCATTTGGATGATATCACCTGGAATGATCTGAACATGGACGCTGTTTTTGCATTGATTAATCATACGCAGTCTGCTTCCGGTGCAGAATATCTCTATAATATGCTTCGTCATCCTTCCCTGAAGCAGGCAGATACGCAGACCCTTGAAAAGGACATTACTGCCATGCAGCAGGACGCAGAGGAACGTGTGCAGATGCAGGTGATTCTGCATGAATTGGGCAGTACCGGACGATTTTCTTTATATGATTATCTGGACTTTCTGGATAATCTGGGTGAGCGTAAAAATACGGGACATATACTGGGAATTATTGCATTGGTACTATCTGTTATATTGATTGGCGTATCCGCTAATTTGGGAATTTTTGCGCTGATTGTTATCTCCTGTATTAATATTGTCACTTATTTGAAAGAAAAAAACGCAGTACTTCCTTACCTGACAAGCTTTGGCTATATTATGAGAATGATCGAAGGTGCGGAAAATATCCTGAAAGTACCTCTGCATGGAATGCCTGAATACAGAGAACAATTAACTGCTAAAGTCACTCCGCTAAAGCCTATGCACAAGAACTCACATCTGATATTTCAGATGAATGCTTCCAGTGGGAACCCGGTTGAGTTATTGTTTGATTATGTAAAAATGATGACGCATATTGATATTATACAGTTCAACCGCATGCTTCATCTGGTATGCTCCAACAGGCAGGAGATAGAAGCATTGGCTCAGTCCATAGGCTACGTAGATGCAGCAATAGCGATTGGCACTTTCCGTGAGAGTCTTCCGTACTGGTGTATTCCTGAGTTGAAAGATGGCTTGCAGATTCCTCTCAAAATAGAAGAGGGTTATCATCCATCCCTGAAAAATGCCGTTCCTAACAGTTTTGAGCAGAATCGCGGTATGCTTATCACTGGCTCTAATGCCTCTGGTAAATCAACCTTTCTCAAAATGGTTGCCATCAATGCGATTCTTGCACAGACAATCCATACCTGTAGTGCCAGAAGCTATGAAGGCGGCTGTTACCGCATCTTTTCTTCCATGGCTCTAAGAGATGACCTTGCCAGTGGAGAAAGCTATTATATTGTAGAAATTAAGTCTTTGAAGCGAATTATGGATGCGGCTCTGGCTGCTTCTAACAGCCCGTTATTGTGCTTTGTAGATGAAGTACTGCGCGGAACCAATACAGTAGAGCGTATCGCAGCTTCTACCCAGATTCTGCATCAGCTTAGTATTCAGACTGGAGTTTATTGCTTTGCAGCAACACATGATATCGAACTGACACATTTACTGGATGGAGATTATGATAATTATCATTTTGAAGAAGATGTAAAAGATCATGACGTATTATTTTCCTATCATTTGATGAGTGGAAGAGCGCAGAGTAGAAATGCGATTAAACTGCTGGAAGTCATCGGTTTTACACAGGATATTACTCAGAAATCAAAGGAAATGGCAGAGTGTTTCATAAAGACAGGAAAATGGGAGGATTCATATGTTCGTTAAAATATTCACAGACGGAGCTGCAAGAGGCAACCCGGAAGGTCCCGGAGGTTATGGCGCTGTGCTCCAGTATATAGATTCAAAAGGCGAATTGCATGAACGCGAATACAGTGCAGGATATAAGAAAACTACCAATAACCGTATGGAATTGATGGCTGTTATTACCGGTCTGGAAGCATTGACCAGACCGTGTGAGGTAGAAGTAATATCGGATTCCAAATATGTAACAGATGCGTTCAATCAGCACTGGGTCGATGGCTGGCTTAAAAGGAACTGGAAAGGAAGCAACAACAATCCGGTGAAAAATGTCGATCTGTGGAAACGTCTGTTAAAAGCCAAGGCTCCTCATCAGGTAAAATTCACCTGGGTAAAAGGGCATGCCGGTCATCCTGAAAATGAACGTTGTGACAAACTTGCAACTACAGCAGCAGATGGCAATTCACTTCTTGACGATGTTGTGCAGGAAGTGTTATGATTATATTATAAATATTCAGTAAATTTGCAGAAAGGAATACAATATGTCGAATCTTATCGAATTTTTTAGAATGGTGTTATCATATCTTATGGTATTTGCAGTAATTATTGTAGTATCTGCAGCAGGTGCTTTTGTAGGACTGAAATGCTGGAAGCAGAAACCTAAGGCTCCTAAGGAAAATGAACAGTAAAATTGAATAGAAGATATGATAGAGGCAGACACTAGATATGGTGTCTGCCTTTTCAAATTTATGTAAATCTCCCTATTGCATTTCATGCGAATTGTATCATTTATATAAAAAATTTATCCGATTACTGTCAAGAGTGTTGATTGACATATATATTTTTATGTTCTATACTAATATCCGTACACAACATATTGTGGCTAATATGCAACATATCACAATATAACTACAATTTTGATAAGTGTTTCCACTTATCATACGACATATCTAAATGATATAACAATTCTTAAAAATCACTATAGATGTACCCGTTGAAATCAAATTGTACTAATTTACAAGACTATTTATATACAATAATTATGTAGTCAGATTATATTTTCAGATGGGGAAAAAGGAGGAACTATAACCATGGGGAACACGATGGAAACAACACATGATGAGGTTGATTATGGCAAATTATATCAGCCGGACAAAGAAGTCTACGTTGTAAAGAAAGATGGCAGTAAGGAATTATTTAATGTACAGAAAGTTATTACTGCTGTAGGCAAATCAGCATATAGAGCTTTGACCAAATTCTCTGATGAAGAGAAGAGACACATCTGTGAAGATGTAATTGGCAAGGTAAATGAAATGGGACTGGATGAAGTGCCGATTCCTGTTATGCATAATATTGTGGAGAGTGCCCTGGAAGATGTAAAGCCTGTTGTTGCCAAGAGCTATCGTGATTACCGTAATTATAAGCAGGATTTTGTCCGCATGCTGGATGATGTATATAAGAAGAGCCAGTCTATCATGTATGTGGGCGATAAGGAAAATGCCAATACAGACTCTGCTCTTGTATCTACCAAGAGAAGTCTTATCTTTAACCAGTTAAATAAGGAATTATACCAGAAGTTCTTTATGACTACAGAAGAGATTCAGGCTTGCCGTGACGGTTATATCTATGTTCACGATATGTCAGCCAGAAGAGATACCATGAACTGCTGTCTTTTCGATGTACAGAGCGTATTGACCGGTGGTTTCGAGATGGGAAATATCTGGTACAATGAACCAAAGTCTCTGGATGTTGCTTTTGACGTAATCGGTGATATTGTATTAAGTGCTGCCAGCCAGCAGTACGGTGGATTCACAGTTCCCGAAGTAGATAAGATTTTATCTCCTTATGCTGAGAAAACTTATCAGTCAGCATTGGAGAAATACCATAACCTTGGAGTATCAGATGAGCGTGCTGAGGAAGAAGCGTTAAAAGACGTTGAGCGTGAATTTGAGCAGGGCTTCCAGGGATGGGAATATAAATTCAATACAGTAGCCAGCAGCCGTGGTGATTATCCATTCATTACCATGACAGCAGGTATCGGAACTGACCGTTTTGCCAAAATGGCGACAATTAAAATGTTAGAGGTAAGACGTAAGGGACAGGGTAAGAAAGATTGCAAGAAACCTGTATTATTCCCTAAGATCGTCTTTTTATATGATGAGAATCTACATGGGCCAGGCAAGCCATTAGAGGATGTCTTTGAAGCAGGTGTCAAATGCTCTGCCAAGACTATGTATCCTGACTGGCTCAGTCTGACCGGTAAAGGCTATATTGCCAGCATGTACAAGCAGTATGGCAAGGTTATTTCCCCTATGGGATGTCGTGCATTCCTTTCTCCATGGTATGAGCGAGGCGGTATGCACCCTGCTGATGATAAGGATGTTCCAGTATTTGTAGGCAGATTTAACATCGGTGCAGTATCCCTGCATTTACCTATGATTCTGGCAAAAGCAAGACAGGAGAGCAGAGATTTCTATGAAGTTCTGGACTATTATCTGAATCTGATCAGACAGCTTCATATCAGAACTTATGCTTATCTTGGAAACATGAGAGCTTCCACGAACCCTTTGGCATATTGTGAAGGTGGTTTCCTTGGTGGACATCTGAAACTGACCGATAAGATCAAACCGTTATTAAAGACAGCAACAGCGTCTTTCGGTATCACAGCTTTCAATGAATTGCAGATGCTCTATAATGGCAAATCACTGGTAGAGGATGGTGCTTTTGCTCTGGAAGTACTGGAATACATCAATAAAGAAGTCAATCGTTTCAAGGAAGAAGATGGCAACTTATATGCCATTTATGGAACACCGGCAGAGAATCTGTGTGGTCTGCAGGTTCAGCAGTTCCGTGCAAAATACGGTATCGTAGAAGGTGTATCTGACAGAGAATATGTCAGCAACAGTTTCCACTGCCATGTAACAGAAGATATTACTCCAATTCAGAAACAGGATCTAGAATATCGTTTCTGGGAATTGTCTAACGGTGGTAAGATTCAGTATGTAAAGTATCCGATTGATTATAATATCACTGCCATCAAGACTCTGGTAAGAAGAGCTATGGATATGGGATTCTACGAAGGTGTTAATCTGTCACTGGCATACTGCGATGATTGCGGTCATCAGGAACTGGAGATGGATGTATGCCCGAAATGTGGCAGCCGTAACCTGACTAAGATAGAGCGTATGAACGGTTATCTTTCCTATTCACGAGTACACGGTGATACCCGTTTGAATGATGCAAAAATGGCAGAAATCGCAGAAAGGAAGTCAATGTAAATGAGATACCATAATATTACTAAGGACGATATGCTTAATGGTGACGGATTGCGCGTGGTATTATGGGTCGCTGGCTGCTCCCATTGCTGCAAAGACTGTCAGAATCCTATGACCTGGGACCCAAATGGTGGTATTTTGTTTGACGAATCCGCTAAACAGGAAATTTTTGACCAGCTGGACAAGCCCTATATATCAGGTATTACTTTTTCAGGCGGAGATCCGCTTCATTCAGCCAACAGAGCAGATGTGAAATCCTTAATGGCAGAGATTAAGGTAAAATATCCGAACAAAACAATCTGGCTTTATACTGGAGATTCCTGGGAAAATGTTATGAATTATCCATTGATGAAGTATGTGGATGTATTGGTAGATGGAGAATTCCAGGTAGATAAAAAGGATGTTACTCTGTTATGGAAGGGCAGTAGCAATCAGCGTGTCATTGATGTACAGGCTACATTGGCACAGGACGATATCTCAGTACCGGTACTGCACTGTGGCGATCATGATGATATTCCAATGGGAAGAGAGACAGCTACAGCACCTGTCGCAGACATAGAAGAGAACATTGTAAACTTCAAGGGAAGCAGCAGAAAATGCTGTGATGCCTAAAATATTAGAACAGAATGGGAGAAAATATGCTTACGATCAAGATTAAATACTTTAATGACAAACTGGAAAAAGTCGCAAAAATTACCAAGGGAAACTGGATTGATTTAAGAGCGGCAGAAGATGTTACTTTAAAAGCCGGAGAATTCAAGCTAATCCCATTGGGAATTGCCATGGAACTTCCCAGAGGTTATGAAGCACATGTTGTTCCCAGAAGTTCAACATTTAAGAATTATGGTATTATTCAGGTCAATCACCAGGGCGTAGTAGACGGCCCGGATCGTGAGACTGGTGAAGGTGGATACTGTGGTAATGACGACCAGTGGTTCATGCCGGTGTATGCAATACGTGATACTGAGATTCATTTCAACGACAGAATCTGTCAGTTTAGAATCATGGAACAGCAGCCAGCTCTGAATTTTGAAGAAGTTGAAGAATTGACAGGACCTAACCGTGGTGGTCATGGCAGCACAGGTAAACAGTAATTACAATATATGAATAAAGTAAGCCTCCAGGGAACATACTGACATTAATGTATGTTTCATGGAGGTTTTTATGTATCCAGATTTCGAAGAAAATAAAAAATATTTAACTCAGGAATTACGCGTCAAAGAGAATTTTGATATCGTAAGCAGAGAGATTGTAATTGGTGGAAAAAAGGCAGTCTTTTTCTTCATTGATGGTTTCTGCAAAGATGAATTAATGGAGAAATTATTGCAGTATTTAATAGATAAAAAGCCGGAAGATATGCCATCAAATATCCAGGAGTTAAATCAGACCTTGCCCTATGTTGAGGTGGACAGCGCTACAGAATGGGACGAGATCATCAAAAATATCTTCTGCGGTGTGTTCGCACTTCTGATTGATGGTTATCAGGAATGTATTCTGATTGATTCCCGTACTTATCCGGCTCGTGGAGTAGAAGAACCCGAAAAAGATAAAGTACTGCGTGGTTCCAAAGATGGTTTCGTTGAAACCATTGTATTCAATACAGCACTGATTCGAAGAAGAATACGCAGTACAGATCTCAGGATGGAGATATTAAGTGTAGGCAAGACCTCTAAAACAGATATTGTCCTGTGTTATATGGATTCCCGCGTTGATCAGGAATTTTTAAGTAAGATCAGAAACAGGATTCAGGATATTAAGGTAGATGCGCTTACGATGAATCAGGAAAGTCTGGCTGAGTGCCTTTTCACTTCCAAATGGTACAATCCTTTTCCAAAATTCAAGTATACAGAAAGACCAGATACGGCAACAGCACAGATATTAGAGGGTAACATCATCATTCTGGTAGACAATTCACCTTCCGCTATGATCCTCCCTATCAGTATTCTGGATGCGGTAGAAGAAGCAGATGATTATTATTTTCCACCTGTGACAGGCACGTATCTGAGGATTTCCAGATTTCTGATATTTATTATGACTTATCTGCTTACTCCGACCTTTCTATTGATGATGCAGAATCCACAATGGATTCCAGAACCTTTTGCTTTTATCAAAGTAAGTGATACTATCAATGTGCCACTGGTCTGGCAATTCCTGATTCTTGAGCTGGCAATTGACGGTCTAAAGCTTGCCGCAATCAATACACCAAGCATGCTGTCAACACCTCTCAGTGTCATGGCTGCACTGGTGCTTGGAGAATTCTCAGTAAAGAGTGGATGGTTCAACAGTGAAGTCATGCTATATATGGCATTCGTTGCCATAGCCAATTATACGCACCAGAGTTATGAATTGGGATATGCAGTAAAGTTCTTTAGAATGATCAATCTGGTCTTGACTGCGGTATTTAACCTGTGGGGATATATTGCGGGGCTGCTTTTCTTCCTTATCGCGATTGGAAAAAATAAAATGGTCTCAGGGCAGAGTTATTTATACCCGCTCATTCCCTTTAGCTTCAAGAAATTAGGAAAGGCTCTGATACGAGGACGATTACCGGACTCCCGGGAATAGAGTATGAAAAGAACTTCTAATCACTCAGAGCAAAGGCTCTTTCGTGAAGAAGTTCTAAGTTTCATACAGGAAAAACGCAAGCGTTTTTCGTTACAAATATCCAGCGGGCAGATGAATTATCTGCCTGCTGGATTTGGTATTATGATTTAGTGTTGTCAAAGGCAGGGTTGAATGCGTAGAAGTTCTTGGAATCCAGATTATCCTGTACGATTCTCAAGCTCTCACCAAATCTTTGGAAATGTACGACCTCTCTTGCACGTAGGAATTTGATCGGTTCAACGACATCAGGATCTTTGACCAGTCTCAGGATGTTATCATATGTGGTACGTGCTTTCTGTTCTGCTGCCATATCCTCAAACAGGTCTGTAATAGGATCACCCTTGGACTGGAACGTAGCTGCATTAAAAGGCGTACCGCTGGCTGCCTGTGGCCACAGGGCAAGGGTATGATCTACATAATAATCGCCAAAACCGGATTCCATGATCTGCTGTGGTGTTAAATCTCTGGTTAATTGATGCACAATCGTACAGATCATCTCAAAATGTGCCAGTTCTTCTGTACCAACCTCGGATGCGATATTGCACATCTGAAAATCATGTTTGTGTCTTTATTCACGAAGTCTATCAATTAATATACAGTTTTATATATGATAACATCTCATCAATTCTCATTTCTTCTTCCACATATTCCAGATCATTATCAGCCATAATAACATCATCTAAAATAATACGATATTGCATATCTCTTAATTCTGTATTATCTTTAAAGTGAATTTTAGGAAATTCTGCAATTTCATGATATTTTCTTACTTGTTGGATCAAATTATCTGCTTTGGACATATCTATATACGGAAGTATGCCAATTCCAAATTCAAAAACAAAGGTTCCGAAGTCTTGAGCCTTTATAATAGAATCAATCGTTACACTAAAAATCCTGGCAATTTTATCTAAAATATCAATATCTGGAACAGAGTCTCCACATTCCCATTTGGAGACTGCCTGTGGTGTTACATCCAATTGTTCTGCCAATTGCTGTTGTGTCCAACCTTTCCCTTTTCGTAATTTGACAATATATTTTCCAGTTTTCTGCATATTCATAATTATGCCTCCCTTTATTTGATAATAAAAATATATCATCTTTTTTAGATGCATACTATCAAATAACAATTGATTTACACAACCTTTCGTTTATATTTCTGCCAGTTCTTTTTGCAACACCACTCATGGTTCGCAAATCTGCAATAGTGCATAAAAAGAAGCTCAAGAAAAAATGTCTTGCAGAGCTTGGATTAAAGGATTATTTCAGAAAAGCTTTCATACATTCTAATAATCAGGAACTTTAGGAGCAAATAGTGCTTAAAACAGATAAAAATAGTCTTACAGAAAAGGAGAATTTAATGAATATAACACTTGATGCTACACAGCAAAAGGAATTAAAGAAAACGCTGAAATGCGGTATTTATAAAGAATTACATAAACGGGAAATATTGTCTGATGCGCAACTAAACAGCTTGCTTGAACGTAATTCTTAGGAAGTTGCTTACATATCACTATCTATATTGT